>JBEENF010000130.1:0-8902 GCA_041192325.1 Verrucomicrobiota bacterium | reverse complement strand
CCGCGCGGGCGCGGGACCGAGCCAGCGATCGTAGTGGAAAGTCGCCGGTGGTTGACTGTCTTTAGCCATGCCGTACGAATCCCGCGCTTTGTAGCAAACCGCGCGCGCCATGTAGATGTCGCCGATGCCGCCGCCGTGAAGGAAGGACATGGCTTCACGCACGCTCGGCGAGGATCGATTGTTCAATCCCACCTGCATGCGTAATTTATACTTCCGCGCGGCCTCAATCATCTTTCGTCCTTCCCAGATGTTGTGCGAAGCCGGCTTTTCGACGTAGACGTGTTTGCCGGCCTGACACGCCCAAATGCTCGCCAACGCATGCCAGTGATTGGGGATGACGATCGACACCGCGTTAATCTCCTTGTCGTCCAGCAGCGTGCGAAGATCCCACGTCGTCGACGGTTTCTGGCCGCTCTTCTGCTCGATCAGGGTCATCCCCCGCGCGAAGAGCTGTTCGTCGGTATCGCAGATGGTTTTGATCCGCACATTGTGGCTGTCCTTCAGGCCGCACCAGCTGTTGAGGTGCACGGTGCCCTGATTGCGAATCCCGATCACGCCGACATGGATGCGCTCGTTTGCACCGCTGATGGCCGCGTAGGATTTCGCGGTAAAGCCCATTCCGCCGATTGTGATTCCAGCGGAACTGACCAGGCCGTTTTTGATGAAATCTCTCCGTTTGATCTTTGTCATGGTAAGGGCGTTGCTCGCGCGCTTGGACCGTTTCCGGTCCGGTCGGGTTGGATTTGCGTGGTGAGGTTTAAAGGAAAACGCCGCTTGATTTGAACGTCAACGGGTGAGTTGCGCGTTGCCCGCGCATATTATCTCCCACCTGCGCCGTTGCCAGCTGGCCGGCGTTCGCGGTAGACCTCGGGAACGCTACCGCCACTCTCCGCGCCCGCCCCGCTTCCCATGTCCCTCTGTCCTGCCGGATTTGCCCGCTTTTTTTATCACTGCAGGTCGCGGGGACAATTTCACTCCGGCTTGCTCGTGATGCTGTGTGCGGTGGGGTGCTGCGGCGCGTCGGTCGAGTTCGCCGCCGCGCGCGAAGCCTGGCCCCAGTTTCGCGGCGCAAATGGGTCGGGAATCGCCGCGGACGCGAATCCACCCCTGGAGTTTGGGCCGACCGAAGCCGTCCGCTGGAGCGTGCCGATTCCGTGGTCGCCGTCGTCACCCGTGGTCTGGGACGATCGAATATTTCTCACCACTTTCCATGACGGCCAGCTGGAGGTTCGTTGTCACGATCGCACGGATGGCAATCTGCGCTGGGCGCGGCCGATCAAGGCGGAACAGATCGAAGATCACCATCGTCTGGACGGCAGTCCCGCGGCGTCCACGCCCGCCACCGATGGAACACTCGTGGTGAGTTATTTCGGATCGTTCGGGCTGATCTGCCATGATCTGGCTGGAGTCGAGCAGTGGCGCCAACCCATGCCTGTGGCGCTGAGCGTCGGTCAATACGGCTCCGGCACTTCGCCGATCATTGTGGGGCAAACCGTCCTGCTGGCGCGTGATCAATTTCGCTACTCCGCGTTGCTCGCTTTCGACCTTAAAAGCGGTCGAAAACTGTGGGAAGCGCCGCGCCCGGAGGTGTCTGGCAGCTTCGGGACGCCCGCTTACTGGCGGAATGACGGCGTTGACGAAGTGGTGCTCGCCGCCACGGGACACTTGAAGGGCTACGAGGTGAAAACCGGAGTCGAGCGTTGGAGCGTCGGCGGCATTACGGGCACAATTTGCACCTCACCGGTTGCCGGCGAGGGCCTGATCTTTTTCGCCGGCTTTTCGAACCATGTCGTGGACACTTCCTCGCCGTCCTGGGACGAGTTTCGCAAGCGCTACGATACGAACGGCGACGGCGAAGTAGCCCATGAGGAAATTCCCCTTGAGCGGCGCGACTACTGGCGCGGCCTGGATCGGAACCGCGACGGCAAATTCACCCAGGAAGATTGGGGAATCGGAAAAGCTCAGGCCGTTCATTTTGAAAACGTGCTGGTGGCGGTGAAGCCTGGCGGCCGGGGCGACGTTTCGGATACGCACGTCGTGTGGAAATTCCGCCGCGCGCTGCCTTACGTGCCGTCGCCGCTCATTTACGAAGGCCGGATTTATTTTGTGAAGGACGGTGGCATTATCTCGTCCCTCGATGTCCACACGGGCGACCCGTTCTACGCGCAGGAGCGAATTCCCGCCAACGGAAATTACTATGCTTCCCCGGTCGCGGCGGCGGGCCGCATCTACGTCACTTCGCTGCCCGGCAAGATAACCGTCTTGAAGGCCGGCGGGACGAAACCGGAAGTCCTCCACGTTGCCGATTTCGGCGTCCGCATTCTCGCGACCCCCGCGATTGTGGGTGAGTCGCTCTACGTTCGGACCGCGACCCATCTCTGGGCCTTCGGAAAATAAGCTCGGTTGGCCGGCTCAGGAACCCCAACTCCAGCGTTCGCCTTCCCAGGCAAAGCCGCTGCCCTGGGGGAGAACGCGGCCGATGCCGGGCCACGGCAGATGAAAACCATAGGCGCGTTCGTTTTTGGCGGCGAGTTCCGTGAAGAGCTTGCGGCGCGTGTGAATCGCCACTTCGGGTTCGTGGTCGAAAGCAATGCCCCAGCCGGCGTTCGCGAACATGAGCGTGTGATGGTGGGCGACATCGGAAAAGTGGAAGAGTGTCTGGTTGCCGGAACGAATTCGAAAACCGGCGTGCCCGGAGGTGTGGCCCGGCGCGGCAACGATGGTGATCGCGCCATTCAGCAGAGACGCGCCATCGCGATGAATCTGCAAATTGGGTTGGAGGACATCGAACTTGTCGCGCGCGTCCTTGACCATGCCTGGCAGCGGGCCCTTGGCGCGTTTGGATTTGGAAAAATCCGGGGACGGGGAGCGCCAGAAATCGACTTCCTCACGCAGGCAGTGCAGCGCCGCATTGGGGAAAATGGCTTTATTGTCGGTGACAAATCCGCCGATGTGATCCGAGTGAGCGTGGCTGAGAAACGCATGTGTCACTTTTTCCGGGGCAACGCCGATTGATTTTAGCGCTGACCCCACCCAACCGAGTTCGGGATTTTTGGAAGGGCCAAACCCGCCGTCGATGAGGGCTATTTCATTTCCGACCTTGATCAGCAGGATGTTGACGTAGAGCGGTAACGTGTCGGTGCGCTCACCGTGCTTCGCCAGATTTGCGACCATCTCGGGCCGGTCGCCCTCGGGCCACATTAAATTCATGCCGTCGCGAAAGACGGAGTGACCATCGCTAATGGACCAAGCCTCCAACTCGCCGATGGCGAAACGGTAGGCGAAAGGGTTGCGTGCCGGTTTTGCGGGCGGAGTTGCGTCGCCGGCGGCAACCGCGGGCCGCACCAGCGCGCCGGCGGCAAGCGCGGTGGCGGAGGATCGAAGAAACTGGCGGCGGGATGACGAATGGGGGGGCGGGGTGGGCATGCTTGATTCATGTCTCGGGGGTAGCCCGTCGTCAAATCCTGTGAGATGACGACGTGCAAGCGGCTGCCATGGTGGTGCGAAAAGCTCCCTTGCCAGACTTCGGCATGCGGGCAAATCTCCCGCCTTCGCATGAGCAACGCCGTCAAAATCTACGACACCACCCTGCGCGATGGCACGCAGGGGGAAGGCATCAGCTTCTCGGTCACGGATAAACTCCTGATTGCGGAGAAGCTTGATCACTTTGGCGTGGATTACATTGAAGGCGGCTTTCCCGGTTCCAACCCGCGGGACATCACGTTTTTCCAGGAGGCGCAGAAGCTGAAATTGAAGCACGCCCGCCTGGCCGCCTTCGGATCGACGCGCCGCGCCGGGGGTGCCGCGGCCGAGGATGCGCAGCTCCGCGCCCTCGTCGACAGCGGCATGCCCGTGGTCACGGTGGTCGGCAAGACGTGGACATTGCATGTCACCGAGATCTTGCGGACGACGCTCGAGGAGAACATCGCCATGATTGAGGACTCCGTGCGTTATCTGGTGGCGCAGGGGCGGGAGGTGGTCTACGACGCCGAGCACTTTTTCGATGGCTACAAGGTGGACCCGGATTACGCGCTGAAGACGCTCGCGGCAGCGCAACGGGGCGGCGCGAGTAATCTCACGCTTTGCGACACAAACGGCGGCGCCATGGTGGACGAATTCAAGGATATCGTGGCCCGCGTGGTGCGGGAATTTGGCGGCGAGCGCGTCGGAGTACATTGTCACAACGACAGCGGACTCGGCGTGGCGCTCTCGCTCGGCGGTGTGGTGGCGGGAGCCACGCTCGTTCAAGGCACGATCAATGGCTATGGTGAGCGGGTGGGAAACGCGAACATGACCACGGTGCTCGCGAATCTGGCGTTGAAGATGGGCCGGACGATGCGATGCGGCCGAAACCTCGCGCAATTGCGCGATCTATCGCTTTTTTTCGACGAACTCGCCAATCTCCGGCCCGACCCCAAGGCGCCATTTGTCGGGCACTCGGCTTTCGCGCACAAGGGGGGACTGCATGCGAATGCCGCCCAGAAAGTGGCGCGCAGCTACGAGCATATCGATCCAGCGCTGGTGGGCAATCGTACGCGCGTACTCGTATCCGACATGGCGGGACGCAGCAGTCTCGCGCTCAAGGCGCGGGAGCTGGGGATTGAGCTCGACGAAAAGCAGCCCGCCATGAAGGGCCTGATCGAGGAACTGAAGGCGCGCGAGTTTCGGGGCTACGAATACGAGGCGGCCGATGCATCGTTCAAGTTGCTCGTGGCAAAATCGCTGGGTCAGACGAAAACGTTTTTCGAGGTCGACAGCTATCGCGTCATCATCGAACGGCACGGTGGGGAGCTGTGGGCCGAGGCGACGGTTAAGCTCAGGGTCGGCGGCGTGACGGTGCATACGGTGGCCGAGGAGGCCGGGCCGGTGGGCGCGCTGGATCGCGCGTTGCGCCTGGCGCTGGAAAAGACTTATCCGCAGATCCGGGATGTGAAACTGCGCGACTACAAGGTGCGCATTCTCGAAGGCAGCGCGGGCGCGGCCTCGCGGACCCGGGTGCTCATTGAAAGTGGCGATGGCCACTCGATCTGGGGCACGGTGGGCGTTAGCGACAACATCATCGATGCGAGCTGGGAAGCGCTCCGCGAATCGGTGGAATTCAAGCTGTCGCAGATCTAAGGCGGACCGCGCACGATGCGCCCTATCTGACGCGCGTCGCCATCGAATCGACGAGGGCGGTCATAAAAGCGGTGTTGCCGGGCAGCTCGCGAAGAACCGCGATCGCCGCCAGCGTATGCTCCTGCGCGATTCCCCGGGATGCGTCGATGCCGTGCAAAGCGACGTAAGTCGTCTTGCCGGCACGGGCATCCTTGCCCGGAGTTTTGCCCAACGTCGCGCGGTCAGACGTCGCGTCGAGTACGTCGTCAATGATTTGAAACGCGAGGCCGAGGTGGCGACCAGCGGCCCGCAAGGCCGCGATTTCCGGCCGGATTGCGAGGGGCCGCCGGGGCGCGGCGCCGCTCTGGACGGAAGCAGCCTCGGCGGTCGCCAGCCCGACCAGCCCGCCCAGTACCAGCGCGGTTTCAATCATGGCGGCAGTCTTGTTGAGATGGATGAACTCCAACTCGGCCGCCGTGCCCGTGGTTTTTTTCTCCGCGAGCAGGTCCTCCATTTGCCCGCCGATCAAGCGCTGGCTCCCCGCCGTTGCCGCGAGTTCCTGGACCAGCGCATTGGCGAGTGCCGGATCAGGCGCGTAACTGTTCGAGAGCACGGCGAACGCATGGGTCAGGAGAGCGTCGCCTGCGAGGAGTGCCGTGGCCTCGTCGAACGCCTTGTGCGCGGTGGGTCGTCCGCGCCTGAAGTCATCGTTGTCCATGCACGGCAGGTCATCGTGAATCAGCGAATAGGTGTGCACGCACTCGATGGCGACCGCCGCGGGTAAGGCCGCATCATTAGGGGCACCGCAAAGCTCCGCTGCGGCGAGCACCAAAACGGGCCGTAGTCGCTTGCCGCCCGCTTCCAAGCTGTAACGCATCGCGGCGTGCAGGCGGGACGGCCGGGTTCCTGCCAGCGGCACGTGGAAATCGATCCCGAGTTCGACCCGGTCCTGGTAACGCCGAAATTCGCTGGTAAAATCCATGCGCCTCTTGGGTGGGCGAAAAGCATCCGCGGCGCAATCCCAGCCGCGCCCATCGTTTCGTCTCCCCGGGTAGAAACCGCGCGGGCCAGTTTTTTGGCCGGCCCGGAACAACGAACTCGCCAACGTCGGCGGCCTTATCCATAACGCGAGCGATTCTGATATGCCGACCTACGAGTACGTTTGTTCCAAGTGTGGTAATGAATTCGAGCAATTCCAGTCGATGCTCGACGCGCCTCTGAAGAAATGTCCGAAGTGCAAGAAGGCCGGCGTCAAACGCCTCGTTGGCGGCGGGGCGGGCCTCATTTTCAAGGGCACCGGATTCTACATCACGGACTACAAGAACAAGGGCGCGGGCAAAAAAGAGGGAAGCAGTGATTCCAAGCCAGCGGAGTCCAAGCCCGCCGCCGAAAGCAAAGCTGCGTCCACCAAGCCCGCCGAGCCGAAGCCGGGCAAGGCATCCTCCTCGTCCGCGAAGAAATAATTCTCCATGAGCAAGAAAACCGATCGCGCAGCCAACGGACCAAGTTGGACGGAAGTAATCTTTGGCGCCGCGCTCAGCCTCGGGTTGGGGGTCGTATTGGGCGCTGCCCTACTGATCATCAAGCCAGTGACGCAGGTAAAGGAACTCCCGAAAGAAGAGGAGCGGGATGCCAGCGCGGTATATTATATCGAAGGTTCACGGGAGACCGCCAAGGCGCAGCAGGCGCTCGCCAAACGAAAGGCGTTCGTCGAGGGTCAATCCGTCAGCGCGACGGAAGATGAAATCAATTTGCTCATGTCCGCAGCGCCAGCGGCCGCAGCCGCGAAGCCGGGCTCCAAGTCCGACGAAAAGGCTGCGCCGTCCCCCACTGCCTCGGGCGAACTGGTCACCGCGGGCCTGCCGAATTTTCGTATTCGCGACGGGGCACTGCAGATCGGTGTACCAGTGACCATTCGCGCCCTTGGGCTGAATCGAAGGGTAATCGTCCAGGTGCGGGGTGGCTTTGAAAAGAAAGCCGACGGATTTTCTTTCGAACACTCCGAGCTCTATGTCGGATCCTGTCCGGTGCAGCGCCTGCCGTTTGTCGCCGGTTTCGTTCGCCACAAGGTGCTCGCCGGCCAGCCCGTTCCAGAGGACATTGCAACGGCATGGAAAAAAGTGAGCCGCGTCGCGATCGAGGGAAATACCGTCAAAGTCGCGATGCAGTAAAGCGAGCGCCCGCGGCGATCGACCGGTGAGGAGATTTCTCTTAGCGCTGGTCATTGCGTGCGGCGTTTCAACTGCGCTTTGCGCCGCCACGGCCCCGACGATATTTCAAACGGCTCCCGGCCGTTTCGAAGTAGCAGCGCTCGACGTGGCGGTGGCCCGTCGCGTGATCACCGCGGCGGATGAAGCTTGGCGAATCCTCGGGGCGCCGCTGGGGTTGCCGCCGGCGTTTTCGTCACCGGTCTTTGTCCGCCTCGCACCCGCCAGCGAATGGACCCGCGCCGTTCCGTTCTTGGCGGTCGTTGAAGCAGGGGGCGTGGTCACGGTGCAAATCGGGGGCGCGGAATCGCTCCCCGATGCGGCGATCCAGCGCGCCTTGACCCGGGGTTTGCTGTTGCGCCTTGCGGTGTGGCGGCATGGTTACGACGAGCGGTTTTCGCTGCCCTTGTGGCTGGAGCACGGATGCGTGGGCTGGTGGCGGACGCGAGCGGATGCCGCGCAATTGGACGCGTTGAAGCAGGCTACCGCGCGCGCCGCCCCGCCGGGGATCGCTGAATTGCTGACGTGGAGGCGCGGCGAAAGGGAACCGGAGGCGCGGACGCTGGGCGCGGTTTGGCTCTACGAGTTTTTGCGCAGCGATGGCAGTCGCGCCGGAGAATGGCCGTCCTTTTTGACGAGACTGCTGAGGGGAGACGAGCCGCTGGCCGCTCTCGTGGCGGCCTACCCCGGACGATTTTCCAATTCAATGGAGCGGGAACTGTGGTGGGTCACGGGCTGGCACAACCTTCGCACGGCGAGAGCTCTGCCGACCCTGGAAGCTGCGGAATCGCGGGGGCAGCTCGAGATACTAAGCCGGTTTGTCGTGGTCGTGGAAGGTCGCGAGACATCCCCGCCGCTGGACTTCATCATAACGTATTCCAAGGAACCCTTCGTTGCGGAGGAACTGGCGCGGCGTGCCCATGTGCTCAATGGTCTGCTGCCGGCTTTGCACCCCTTCTATCGCAATGCGGGGATGTCGCTGGCGGAAATTCTCGGCGGCACCGAACTGAGCGCCACGAAACGCGCGGAGGCAGGGCGGGCGTTCGAGCGGGATTGGGCCGCCGCCAGAGAACTCGAGGACAACGTCAAGGCTGCGCTCGATGCGTGGGACAACCTATCCGGCGACACGAAGGGCCGCGCCGTCTTTTGATGGCTGCGTCGCGATGCGGAGCTCGCCTCGTCCGGTGGCGCCGTTGGGCTTGCCCGCGCGCCGGGTGCGCCAGCACACTTTAACGTGTCGAAGAAGCTGAAGAATATCGGCGTGGTGGCGCTGCTGACGATCGTGTCGCGCGTACTGGGGCTCGCGCGTGACACTTTTAGCGCGGCTGTTTTCGGGCTGGGGGGAATACAGGACGCGTTCGTGACCGCCTTCAGTCTGCCGAATCTTTTTCGTCGCCTCCTCGGCGAGGGCGCGTTGACCGCCGCTTTCGTGCCGCGCCTGCAGGAGGAGTTGACCGCGCATGACAAGCCGGGCGCGTTTGCGTTGTTGAGTAACGTTGCTTCCTGGCTGGCGGTTGTGACGGGCACGCTCGTGGGCATCGCCATCCTGGTGTTGAGTCAGTCCCGCCGGATTTTTGTCCGGGAGGAGAACTGGTATC
>JBEENF010000129.1:0-8902 GCA_041192325.1 Verrucomicrobiota bacterium | reverse complement strand
GATCGCCTACGCGTGGCGAGGTCTTTTTGTGGATCTCGCTCCGACTTGGAAAGCGAAGATCAACAAGCCCTCAGATGTGCGCGGGGAAATTTTCTATCGCGAGGAGTTGGGCGACGGATTGTCGCTCGAGGTCGGCGCCCAACCGCGGGTGTACCGCTTCAAGGGCTACCGTTATCGGCCGGGGGCGGTTGAGCTGAGCTACACGTTGAACGGAATCCTGGTGCACGAGGAAATCAGCGCGGTGGCGGACGGCAGCGGCGTGATCCGGCATTTTCGCCTGAGCGCGCCGGTGGACGCGTGGGGCTTCAGGGTCGCATCCAACCCCACGGCCAGGGTGTCGTCGCCCGAGGCGTCCTGGGATCCGGCCCGGCAGGCGTGGCGCGGCCAGCGGGTCACCGAGTTTCAAGTACGTTTGGACTTCAACCCCGCGGCACGCTGATGAAACTGTGGTGTTGCGGGTTTTTTATTACCGTCCTCACGAGTGCCTGGGCCGGGAGTTACCGGCTGGAGGAAGTCACTCTCGTGCCCGGCATGTCGCCGGAAATTTCCGGCCTCTCGTTTTCGCCGAGTGGGCGGCTCGTGGTCACCAATCGCCATGGCGAAGTATGGACCTGCGATCCCGCCAAACGGGACTGGCTACTTTTCGCGTTTGGCCTGCACGAGCCCATGGGCGTGCTGGCGATTTCGGACCGCGAAATCTACGTCTCCCAGCGGCCGGAATTGACGCGGCTGGTTGACGCGAACGGGGACGGCAAAGCGGACGACTACATGACGGTGAGCGACGACTGGGGTATCACCGACAACTGGCACGAGTTTACGTTTGGTCTGTATCAGGACGCGGAAGGAAATTTTGTCGTATCGATGGGGCTCCCCGACACGGCGGGTCCGTTGAATACCCTTAATCCGCGGCTGCCGCTGGACACGGCAAAAGTGTACAAGGAAGCCAAGCCGTCCGTCGGGCCGTGGCAGGGCTGGGTTTTGAAAATCACGCCGCAAGGGGAGATCATTCCGTGGGGCTCCGGCTTCCGTTGTCCGGAAGGGGTGGGTTTGAGTCCCGACGGGGAGATATTTGTCACGGACCAGCAGGGCGATTATATCGCTTCCAGTCCGCTGGTGCATGTAAAGCGCGGCCATTTCTATGGCCATCCCGCGAGTCTGAAATGGGCGCCCGGCTGGAAGAACAAGCAGCCGACGCCGGCCGAACTCGAAGCGTTGCGCACTCCGCCGGCGGTGGTCCTGCCGCATGGCTCGATGGGCGGTTCGCCCGGCGAGCCGGTGTGGGACACCTCGCAGGGAAAATTCGGGCCCTTTGGCGGACAGGTCTTCGTGGGGGATTTCGTGAAGCTGATTTCCCGCGTCGATCTGGAGAAAGTGGGCGGGGAATATCAGGGCGCGTGTTTTCCGTTTCTGCGGGATGGGGTGGGGGCGGAGGACATCGCGCGCAGCAACGGCGGCAACTTCCTGACGATCCCGGCGGGCGGCGAAGGGAAGAAATATTTTCGCGACGTGGCGCCGCTGGAGGGGACGCGCCTGCGGCAAGGCAACAACCGGCTGCGCTTTGCTCCCGACGGCAGCCTTTATGTGGGGCAGACCGCGCGCGGTTGGTCGGTCGGCGACGGCCTGCAGCGCATCGTCTGGAACGACGAAACGCCGGTGGAAATTCTGACCATGCGGCTGACGGAGCGGGGGTTCGCACTGACGTTCACCACGCCCATGGATCGCGCGAAATTGCGCGACAAACGCAGTTACCGGATGGAACGCTTCCGGTATCTGTACAATCAGGCCTATGGTTCCGCCCGCGTCGATGCCTCGGACGTGGCGCTGGCGGACATCAAGGTGAGCGACGACGGGCGGCGCGCAGAATTGATCTTTTCCGAGCCGGATCCCGGGTTCATTTACGCGCTGGCGCTCGAGAATCTGGTTTCGACCACCGGGCAGCCGGTCGAAAATCCGGAGGCATATTACACGGTCAACCGCACGCTGTCGGGCCGTCAGTTTACCGGGCCGCTCGGGGCGGCTTTGACGCCCCCGGAGCCCGAGCTGAAGAACGCGGGGCCGGTTGCGAATGTGAAGAATGGCCAGAAAGTTTACCTGACGTATTGCGCGCCGTGTCACCAACCCACGGGCACGGGTGGCGGCTTGCCCGGCCTGACCGCGGCGGATTTCACGGCGGACAATTCACCCTTGCGCAAACCGGACGCGGAGTTGCTGCAGACGATCAGCCGCGGCGTGGAAGGCAAAGGCATGCCGCCCTTTGGCGATTCGCTGGCGGAAAAAGACCGGCGGGATGCGCTCGCGTACATTCGCGCGACGTTTGGCAAAAAGAAATAGTCCACTCCGCGTCCGCTTTCTTTCAGCGTCGTCCGAACCCCTGCTGCTTCTCCCATGTACACACCCACGTATTCCCGGCGTTGGAAATTGCCCGCCCTGCTCCCGCTGCTCGGCAGCCTCGCGTTCCTGACGACGCCATCCGCCCAGGCGGAGACCGCCCAGCCGAAAAAGGCCACCGCGCGTTTGAACCGCCTGGTAGAGCTCATGGAGGCGAAACAACCGGCCTTCGGAATTTTCTCGCAGAATATTTCTCCGCGCAGCGGCGCCTCGCTCGCGGGCAGCAAACTCGATTTCGTCATCATCGATCTCGAACACTCCCCGTATGATGTGAGCCGGTTGGAGACGTATCTGCTCGGGATGACGGACAAGCGGCAGATTTTGGAAAAGGGAAATCTGCAGCCCAACGTCGTGCCGATCGTGCGCGTGCCCTCGGCCGGCCGCGAACACCTCCTCTTCGTGATCAAACAGGTGCTCGACCTCGGGCCGATGGGGGTTTTGGTGCCCCACATCGACACCGCCGCGGACGCGCTGGCGGTCGTGAAGGCTTGTCGCTTTCCGCAGCTCAAGGGCAGTCCCTATTACGAGCCCCAGGGCTTGCGCGGCATCGGCTACGGCTGGCCGGCGCGCCAGTGGGGTTTGAGCGGGGGCGAGTATGCCCAGCGCGCGGATGTGTGGCCACTGAACCCCAAGGGTGAATTAATCTGCTGGCTCATGATCGAGACGCAATCGGCGGTGGATCACATCAAGGAAATCGCGCGTGTGCCCGGCATCAGCGGCCTGTTCATCGGACCATCGGATCTGGCTTTTTCGATGGGCGTGCCCCTCGGGGATCCCGCCGTTGAAACCGCGATGGAAAAGGTTCTGGCCGCGTGCAAGGAAGCCGGCGTCGCGTGCGGCACCCTCGACGGCAACGTGAAAAAGCGCATGGAGCAGGGTTTCCAATTTCTCGCCGTCGGCGGCGATGGCGGCGTGTCGGGCGGCGTGACGGAAGCATTGCGGGTTGGCGGAACCTACCGGAGAAAATGATTCGATTGGGTAATTTCCGGGGTCGCGCGAGCCGGCTGTGGTGGCTGGCGGCGGCAGCTTGCGGTCTGACGGCGGGTCGGGCGGCGGTGCACGACTACAAGCCCGATCGTTACTCGCTCACCTTCTCGTCCGAAAAGCCCCCCGCGCTGCGCATCAAGCCCGGGGATACGGTCCAAACCACGACGGTCGATTCCGAAGGCCGGGATGAGACCGGGCGCGTGGTTGGACCCAAGTACAATGCGTTGACGGGTCCGTTCCATATTGAAGGCGCCAAGCCGGGCGACGCGCTGGTCGTTTACCTCGAGCAGGTACGATTGAACAGCCAACGCGGCTCCGCCTCGACGCGCATCGGCGACAATGCCATCACTCCCCGTGAATTCGCCAAAGGGATGGCCGGCGCGAAGGGATATTTTTGGACGATCGACAGCGCGATGTCCCCGCAGGAGTTCGCCAAGGGCACGGCGGGAGGCAAAGGCTATTACTGGGAGTACGATCTCGAGCGCATGATCGGCTCGACCAAGGTGACGCCCCGGCTGAGCGGGCTGCGGCTGCCCTTGCGGCCGTTTCCCGGGTGCATCGGCGTCGCGCCGGCACATGAGGAAGCGTTGTCCGCCCGCTTCGCCGGCGATCACGGCGGCAACCTCGACTACAACGCCCTTGTGGAAGGCACCAAACTCTACTTCCCCGTAAACGTCGAAGGCGCGCTATTTTATTTTGGCGATGGCCATGCCGCGCAAGGCGACGGCGAATCCAGCGGCGGCGCGGTTGAGACGACGCTCGCGGTGCGGTTTCGCGTCGAGCTGCAGTCCAAACAGCAAATCCCGTCGGTGCGCGCGGAATCCGAGGAGTTTCACATTGCGATCGGCGTCGGCGATCCACTGGACCGCGCATATCAACGCGCCACCGCCAACATGGTGCACTGGCTCACCCAAGGCTTCGGCCTCGATCGGCAGGAGGCCTATGTGCTGATCGGGACGACGGCCCAATTCGATATCGCGTCCATTGCGAGCGAGCGCGGCAATACCGTCGCTTGCAAGATTCCCCGCAAACTCCTGCGCCAGGTGGTGGATCCAACGGCTCCGTAATGCGGCGTTCGCCCCGGCCTCCCCTTAACCTGGGGCGAACTGCTGGCGAAAACCCTCGACCGTCAGCCTTCGCGCGCCGAATCCGCCTGGGAGCGGTAACAGCCGACCGGCGCGATGCCGGGTTGGGCGGTGAAACGCGCGCCGTTCGCTGGAACCGCGGCCCGTCGCCGGCCCAAACCGGGCCCTGAGCAACCCGCGGTTAGCCGCCAGCCGTAGTCCACCGGGGGGTGCGGGTTGCGTTGTGCTCCCCCTATGACGCCGAGCGCGGAAGCGGAGTCTTGCCGCCCGAAGCTCGGGGGCAGAACAATCTACGACTGAGACCCATGTCGTTGAACGTGGCCGGAAACCCCCATCGGGAATTTCCCGATGATAAAAGCCGGAGATTGTCTGACCAAAAGCCTCGCCCTTGAAGGTTTAAGTCACACCAATCCTTTTCGGAGCCGGATGGTATTTTCACTTTCTAAGCCAGACGAACGGCTCGGCTTTTAAGACGTTTAGAGACCCTCAACCCCCACGATCCTGGCTTCCCCCGGCCGCTCCCTTGCCCGCTTAATTCCCCTCGCTTCGGTTCATGGGCTCGCGGGCCAGATCCGAAAACTTTCCATCGGCGGCGCACCTGACGGCGGCGAACCCCGCGCCAAGCATTTCAATAATTGAGAATAACCCTAAAATTATGAAACCCAAGAATCCGTTTGTAGTATTGATGGCATGGATTGGCCTTTCCGCAGCATTGGGCCAGACGCTCCATGCAGCCGACGGCAACGTCGTGGGGGCGGGCCAAACCGGCATCATAACCGGCTACGTCAATAACGCCGCCACTCGCTCTTATCTCGAAGGCGCCAGAGTTTCCGCTCAAGGGGCGAAGCAGTCTGTATTCACGGACCGGCTTGGGCGATACCAGATCGCGTTGCCTGCCGGAACCGAGACGCTGAATGTGAGTTATACCGGATTGGATTCGAAGAATGTCGCCGTAACCGTGACCGCCGGCCAGACGACCAGCGCGGATATCGAACTTACTTCCGAGATCTACGCCTTGGATAAGTTTACGGTCGCGGGTGTCCGCGAAGGCAGCGCGATGGCCATTATGCGCCAGAAGCAGGCGCCCAACGTGAAGAACATCGTTTCCTCCGACACCTTCGGAAACATGGCCGCCGGCAATATCGGTGACTTTCTGCAGCGTCTGCCCGGCATCACGGGCGTCACCGTCGGCAACGAAGTCCGCGCCGTGCAGATCCGGGGCATTGATCCCAGCTTGAATTCCGTGACGATGGATGGGAATCGGCTGGCGGCGTCCCAGTCAGCAGGATTGGGACGGCGCTTTGAATTTGAGCAGGCGTCACTCGGCCTGATCGAAACCCTCGAGGTGACCAAGGCGCCGACTCCGGATATGGACGCCGACTCGATCGGGGGAAATGTCAACCTGATCACCAAGAGCGCCTTTGACCGGGCGGTGAAACGCTACTTCGCCTATTCCATCGGCGGCACGTACGCGTTGCGGTACCCGCTCAAGAGTGGAGACCGGATCCGTGAACCGATCGAAGGCATTGGACCCTCGCTGAGCCTCACCTACGCGGACCGACTGGGCAAGGACGAGCGCATCGGCATCATGTTGATCAGTTCCTATCACGTGCAGGACGGCGGCGAAGTGTATGCGACCCAGACCTACGAAGGAAAGTTGGACGAACCCTACTTCAGTCCCAACATCTCCTCTCCTTTCTTTGCGGGAGCAACGCGGTCGCGGATAGCGCTGGGGGGCAAGGTGGACTACAAAGTCAGCTCGAACACGATCGCCACCCTCAACCTGGCTTATAACTGGTTTCACGAGGATAATGATACCCGGATCCGGTCGTTAAACGCCGCGGCCAACGTCGCGAGTTTTGCTCCGGGCTATAGCGGCAATCTCGTTCAGATCCTGCCTCTGGCGACTTCGACCAGTACGCTGCAGACCGTCACGAACGACAAGTCGGGTCGCACCTACCAGCTTTCGCCGTCGGTCAAGCACCGGCTCCCGGGCCTTGAGCTCGATTACGGCCTGAGCTTTTCGGATTCGGAAACGTATTACGAACACAGTCCCTATAACCGCCACCACAAGGCGCACCCGAAAGGCACCGTGACCATGGTGCTGCCGAATGTCGGCTGGAAGATCGACCGCACCGGTAGCCGGGAGTATCCCCTCATCACTCAAACGGCCGGTCCCGACATCTACGATCTCAGCAACTATCGGAACTTGATCCTGACCCAGGGGGATCGCGGTGGAGCCGATACGGTTATGAGCGGGCGCGTGGATATGAAAAAGAGTTTCGAGACGACGGCGCCCACATTCCTTAAAATCGGCGGCAACGTCCGGCAGCAAGAGCGCACGGTTTGGAACAACGGGCGGCGTTACAACTACGCCGGCCCCGATGGGTTGATCAATTCGGGCGACGAGATGCTGGGCCAGTTCGTGGATCGCGAACTGGAAAAGTATTCTGACGGATACCTCGGATACCGGCCCCAGCCGTGGCCGGGCACGAAAGCGATCACCAATCATGTCCTGGCTAATCCCGGGCTGTGGAGCGAAGACGTCGCTTACGGGCGCAACCAGAATCTAGGCGGCGATCGCACGATCAAGGAAACCGTCACGGCTGGCTACGTTATGGGGAATATGCAGCTCAACGACCTTTCGATCCTCGGGGGCGTGCGCGTCGAGAAGACCAAAACCGATGCCCAGGGTCCTCTCCAAGTGGCCGGCGTCTTCACCGGCCGACAGACCGCAACGGGGGAGTACCAGAAGGTTTTTCCCGGCGTGCATTTCAAGTACATGCCGGCGGGCGGATTGGTCGCGAGGGGTAGTTACAGCACCAGCGTCGGTCGTCCCGGTTTTGGATCCCTAATTCCGTTGGACACCATCAACGATGTGAACCAGACGATCAGTCGCAGCAATCCCGGGTTGAAGCCTCAGTTTTCCAATAATTTCGACCTGAGCGCCGAATATTATTTTGAGCCCGTCGGGCTGCTGTCGGTCAGCTTCTTCCTGAAGGAAATCACCGACTTTCAGTTTACCGATTCCAGCGTGCTCGTGCCGGCGGGGGCGGACAACGGCTACAACGGCAGCTACGTCAACTATCGGGTCAGCACCCCCCGGAACGGTGGCAACGCGCGTTACCGCGGGGTTGAATTTGCCTACCAGCAACAGTTCCGCTTTCTGCCGGGCCTGTGGAAAAACTTTGGTGTAAATCTTAACTACACGTATCTGCAGACGGAGGGTAACTATGGTGGAAGCGTGGCGACCACGAAACTGGCCGGCTTCGTGCCGAGGACGGCCAATGTCGGACTTGATTACATCCAGAGCGCCTGGAGCATCCGGCTCAGCGCGGTGTGGCGCGGCGATTATTTGGCCGGCATCAGTTCCAATCCGGCGTTGTTGCAGTATCAGCGGCCACGCACGCAGGTGGACCTCAAGACCAAGTATAACATCAGCTCTCGACTGGGCTTCTTCTGTGACTTCGAGAACCTCACCTACGAGACGGAAAACTGGATTTACTACGGCAACAAGAGCCGACCCGGCACGGTAAACCGCATCGCACCCAAGATCGTGGCCGGTCTTCAGGGAACTTTTTAACTGCTCCCAAAGGGAGTTTCCCGTCCGGCGCGGCGATTCTTGTGCTGGCGCCGGACGCCAACCACTTCGCCTTATCCCAGCTTGCGTATGAAAAATCCAACGACACGACGAACCTTCCTCAAGCGATCCTCGCAGGCCGCCGCCATGGCGGCGGCCATGGGAACTCTCGGCAAAGGTTGGTCCGCCACGGAAAAGGGTGCTGCCGGCGCTCCGGGCGAGTGGCAGGCGGGGGTGGCCAAGGCGGTGATTACGCCGGAAACGGATGTCTGGCTCGCTGGCTACGGCTCCAAGCGTTCCGCCGATGGAAAGCTGCATGACTTGTGGCTGAAAGTCCTGGCGTTGAAGGACCCTTCCGGCGCGCGCGTCGTTCTGGTCACAAGCGACTTTCAAGGCGTGCCGAAGGGCATGAGTGACGTTGCCCTGCAGCAACTCCGGCAGCGATTCGGGTTGGAACGCCGGGACGTGATGATCACGTTCTCGCACAACCACTGCGGGCCGCGGCTGGGTGACGACTTGGTGGATTATTACCCCGTCGAGGCCGGTCAGGAGGAATTGGTGCAAGCGTATACGGCGTTGATGGTGCAGCGGCTCGTGGCAACGGTGGGTGAGGCGCTGGCCAGTCTGGCGCCAGCCCGGCTGGAAATGGGGGAGGGGCGGGCGACGTTTGCCGTGAATCGGCGGAACAATCGGGAACCGGAGGTGCCGGAGATGATGGCCAAGGGGATTCCGCTGAAAGGCCCGGTGGATCATACCGTGCCCGTACTATCCGTGGCGCGCGCCGACGGTCGGCAGCTGGCGATACTCTTCGGCTATGCGTGCCACCCCACGACGTTGAGTTTCACCAAGTGGACGTGCGACT
>JBEENF010000128.1:0-8948 GCA_041192325.1 Verrucomicrobiota bacterium | reverse complement strand
CGCGCGCCGTCAAACTCCGCTTCGATTTTGCCCGCGTCGGGATCGACTCCGACGACCGCGCCGATGTCTCCGTTGAAAAGGTTTTTGTCGTAGTTGTTCCGGAGCTGAATGATCTTGTCGCCCCGCCGATACTCACCGCTCACGGCCCGCAGTCCCTCGCGGTTTTCGTTCAGCGCACGCTGGAGCTGCGCGTTGAGATTGGCGACGCCAGCCACGCCCTTGTGCATCGGCGCGAGGATTTGCACGTCGTTGACCGGATGAAACCATTTCCAGTGTTGCGGCACAAACTCCGTGCAGAGCTGGATGACCTTGCGCACGCAATCCTCCGCATCCGTCGCGGCGATGAAAGTGAGGTCGCTCCAAGGTTGCGCCGCGGCCACCTCCGCGACCGTCGGTGGGAGGGACGGATCGCCCGAGTTGATGGCGTGCGCCGTCGTCACGATGCCGCTTTGTTCCTTCTGCCGGTAAATTACCGAGAGGCGCGTCACGGGCACGCGTTCCGTGGCGATCAGATCCTTCAGCACGTTGCCGGCGCCGACGCTGGGCAGTTGGTCCGTGTCGCCGACGAGCACCAAATGCGCGCGGGACGGCACGGCCTGCAGGAGGGAAGAGGCGAGCCGCGCATCAAGCATGGACGCCTCGTCCACGATGAGAAAATCCGTCGCGAGCGGCGCGGTTTCGTTGCTTGTGAAACCGCCTTTCGCCGCGTCGTATTTGAGCAGGCGGTGAATGGTGGAGGCAAAGCCCCCGGTCGTCTCCGCGAGCCGCTGAGCGGCGCGGCCGGTCGGCGCCGCGAGATGCACCCGTACTTTTTTCGCCTTCAAAATCTCAACGAGCGCGCGGAGGATGGTGGTCTTTCCGGTGCCGGGTCCGCCGGTGAGAATCGTGAATTTGTGCGTGAGCGCGTGGCGGACGGCGACGCGTTGCAATTCGTGGAACGCGAAGCCGGCTTTCTGTTCGGCCCACTGCACGGCGGCGTCGACCTTGATGGGCGGCAGCCCGCTCGCGACCCGATTGAGGCGGGCGACGACCTCCGCGATTTTCTGCTCCGCGCGGTCGTTATGGGGCAGTTGAATCAAGCCCGAACCGGGCAGGGGACTGGCGACGCCCGCCGGCCAATGGCGAACGATCGCGCGGCTCTCGACGAGCGCGGCAAGACGAGCCTCGACCCGCTTCGAATCGGTTTCGAGGAGGTTGGACGTGTAGTCGCGCAACTCCGCTTCGCGATAGGCCGTGTGGCCTTCCTCCTGCAGGATTTCGAGCGCGTAGAGAATGCCGGCGTCGAGCCGCGGCGGCGCGTCGTTCGCGAAACCGAGATTAATGGCGATGCGATCGGCCGTCTTGAAGCCGATGCCGTCGATCTCGCGCGCGACCTTGTAGGGCTCGGTGGTGAGGACGGTCTTCGCGACCGGCCCGTAATGCTTCACGAGCTTCACGCACTGCCCCGGTGTCACACCGTAGGTTTGCAGGAAAATATAGAGCTCCCGCTCGGTGCGCTTTTCATCCCACGCCTGTTTGATCGCATTCGCCCGCTTCTTGCCGATGCCTTCGACGTCGCGCAGCCGGGCCGATTCCTCGCTGAGCACGCGAAACGTATCGGCGCCGAACACATCGACGATTTTGTTGGCGTACACTTTGCCGATCCCGGCCACCAGGCCGCTGCCGAGATACTTGCGAATGCCATAGACGCTGGCTGGCAACTCACTTTTGAAACCCGCCACTTTAAACTGTGCGCCGTGTTGCGCGTGGCGCGTCCACTCGCCCGAAAGATGCAGCGTCTCGCCGCATTCCACGCCGGGCAGCGGGCCGACGATTGTCACTGCTTCGGGTCGCGCCTTGGGGTCGGCGTCGGCCACGGGCGAGTCCGGCCGAAATTCCGCAATCGTGTAGTGGTTCTCCTCGTTGAAGAAGATGATGCGCTCGACTACGCCGGTGAGCGCAGCGGAAGGAGAGTGAGACGAAGGAGGCACGCGACAGGCCGAGGTGAAACGGCTTTGGGGGCCAAGGCAAACCGCGGCTGCGGGTTCAGCGCGCTCGCCGGGTGGCGGAAGACGTGAGTCTTTCGTCCGGAGTCGCCGAAATGAAGCTGAAGCGCGAAATGTCCACGCGTTGCGCCACCCAATACGAAACTACACCCGCGAAACCCGCCCGCGTTTCGCCGCGGCGCAGGACCGCTTCAGGCGGGCGGTTTTTTCTCCGCTTCCTTGGACTCGCCGAGCGTCTTCGTCATCTGGAGAATTTCCTTCCCGGCCTTGTTGCCCACATAGAACACCAGAAAACCGTACCAAAAGATGGAGGCAAAAATCAGCAGTGTCCAAACGATGACGAAGGGGTCTTTCATGGCGAAGAGAGGCTCGGCGACGGGGAATCCGCCCCGGCGCGAACGGGTGGACGGGTGAGCAGTGAACCGGCGACCATCCCGACGGCCGCCAAGGCAAACGAGGAGGCTCCGGCGATTTCAGGAGCAATGTTGTAGGTTTTGCCGAGCACCAGAAAGACGATTGGCCCAATCGCGCCGAGCACGAGCGCCGCGCCCGCGCCAACGGCATTCGCCCGGGGCCAGTAGAGTCCCGCGACGAGCAGGGTGAATACGCTCGCGAGATAGATGTTGCCCGTCACGGCCAGGTAATCCCAGGCGTTGCCCGGAACCTGATACCAAAGTCCGTAGAACAGGAGAAACACCGCGATCCCCAGCACGAGGCCGCGCGTCAGGAGCAGCTGGCTTTGGGGGGCAAGCGGTTTGCGGAGGCAGGGGGTGATGAGATCGTTATAAATCACCGTGGCCCAGGTGAGCATGTATCCACTGTCCGTCGACATCTCGGCGGCGAGCATCGCGGCGACGACCAGTCCGATGAGGCCAATGGGCAGCACGATGCTCAGGTACTGTGGCATGGCGGTCAGCGTGGTGAGACCCTCCGGGAGGCCACCGTGTTGGGAAAACCACACGAAGGCCGCGGCGCCCCAGAGCCCGGGCAGAAGAAAACGCCCAACGTAGTAGAACGAAGTCTTCCGGTACATGCTCTTCGCGGTGGCCGCATCCTTGGCGGCCAGGACCCGGCTGATTTGCGTCTGCCATGTGCTGGCGGCGGCAATCTGAAACACAAACTGCCAGAGCAGATAGCCCCAGCCAAAACTCGAGGAGTGAAACGGATTGAACGGATGCGCTCGCGGCGTGCCGCTGCTGGCGGCCCCCGCGGCCCACGCGGTGTTCAAGCCGTCGATCAAATTGCCCCAGCCGAGATGCATGATCACAAGGATCGACGTGATCACGATGCCGACGCCCATCAGGAGGAATTGCAGATAGTCCGTGACGAGCACGGACAGCATCCCCCCGAGCGCGGTATAGACGAGCACCAGACCAAGCAGCCCCGTCATCACCCATTCGAGCCACCCGGGCGGCATGCCGGTGGCGTATACCAAAAACTCGCCGCCGAGCCGGAGAAAAATCCCCATGTTGAGCAGCCCGCCCAACACCACAAAGAGACCCGCCAGCCAGCGCACCCGCGCGCTGAAGCGTTTTTCGAAGAGCTCCGGGATTGTCATCACCCCGGCCGTGCGCAACGGGCCAATGACAAAACCGGTGCGCCCGATGATCCAGATCACGGCCCACATGAGCACGCCAATCGCCGCGCCGGCGAACCCCTTTTCGTAGCCGAGCTGGCCGGTGTACATGATGGTCACCAGTCCAAGCTCGGTGGCCGCGAGGGAGGCGATCCCGAGGTTCACGTTGAGTTCGCGTCCGGCGACCGCGAAGTCCTCCACGCCACGAACAAATTTGCGCATCCACAAGCCGGCGCCGAGGCAGCTGGCCAGATAGACAACGATAATAATCCAATCGATGGGGGCTAGAGTCATGGCACCGGGGTGGGCAAACTTCGAGGCGGAGTGCCGCGAACGTGCCGGGCGGCGGCGGGAAGGGAAAGGGAATTCTCGCGGCGCCTTGCCCGCAGGCGAGATCTCGAGTGGCGGCTCCTGCTGCGGGTCTCGGCTACACCTCCAGTTTTGTCCGCAACTCAAACAAATCGGGGAACACTTCGTCGGCCCCGGCGGAGCGTAGCTGGGCGAGGTCGTGGGTGCCTGTGGCGACGCCCCAGCAGACAAACCCGCCGTTGTGCGCCGCTTTCACGTCGAAAGGGGAATCGCCGACGAGCATCGTGGTCTCCGCGTGGGCTCCGAGTTGTTGGAGCACATGGGCGGTAAATTCCGCCTGCGGCTTCAGCCAGATCGTGTCGGTGGCCCCGAAATTGCCGTCCAGGTAAGGCGTCAGGCCGAGGTGCGCGCAGATCTGGCGGGAGTGCGCGCCGCGCTTGTTGGTAAAGACCGCTACTTTGACTCCCGCCGCCCGCTGCGAACGGACCAGTGCGAGGGCGCCGGGCATTAGTTTCACGTCTTCCAGCAGAATGGACTCGGTGTGTTCGACATGTCGCTTGATCGCCTCGGCAATCAACGGCTCGGGCAGAAAGTGGCGCATCGCATTTTCGAGGCCGCCGCCCACCGCGCGACGGACTTCGGCCAGCGTCGGCTCGGGTCGGCCAAACTGGGGCAGCGTGTGCCGGTAGCTGCGGTGGATGGTGGTGAACGCGTCGACGATGGTGCCATCGAGGTCGAGGAGAAGGGTTTGAAATCGCGGCATGAAAGCGTCGAGATTTGGTTTGGCGGCGATCCCTGTCACGAGTGAAGTGTAGGGGCGATGACCGAATCCGCCCCAAGCTCGAATCCTCAGGCGACCGCGCAGGTGGACGGGGACGCGCTTGACATCGTGGTGACCGGAACCTGGCAAGTAACGGAACCCCGGCCCGCCTGGCGTGAGGTGGTGGCGGAGCGGGCGCCGAAGCGCGTCCGGCTGAATGTTAATGGCGTGGAGCGTTGGGACTCCTCGCTGCTGCTCTTCCTGTTCGAAGCCCAGCAGTGGTGCCGAACCACCGGCGTGGCATGCGACGCCACCTCGCTTCCGAGCAAGATCCACGATCTGCTGGCGCAACTGGATCGCTCCTCCGCAACGGGCGCGGTTCACGATCGATCGGCGACCTTCCTGACCGCCGTCGGGCAGGCGACCCTCGACATCGTGGCCAACGCCCGGGAGATCCTGCACTTTGTGGGCGAGTGTTTCATCAGCGCCGTCCGTCTGGCGCGGAGTCCGGGAAAATTCCGCTGGGCGGACTGTCTGGCGGAAATGCAGCAATGCGGGCCGATGGCCACACCCATCGTCGGTTTGGTGAGCTTTCTCGTGGGCGTAACGCTCGCTTACACCGGCGCGATCGTGCTGCGAATGTTCGGGGGCGATATTTGGATTGCGGACCTGATCGGGTTGGCGACGGTCCGCGAAGTGGGCGCGGTCATGACCGCCGTCGTGCTCGCCGGCCGCACCGGAGCCGCTTTTGCCGCCACGCTCGGCAACATGAAGACGAACGAGGAAATCGATGCGCTCGAGACGCTCGGCATTTCCGCCGTGCAATTTTTGGTGCTGCCCCGGTTGCTCGCGCTCGCGATCATGACGCCGCTGTTGACGCTGTATGCGAACACGATGGGCATTCTCGGCGGCATGGTGGTGGCCTACGGTCTCCTGGCCATTTCGCCGACGGCCTACTGGGTCGAGATGTTAACCATCGTCGACCTTTCGGATGTGTCGTCCGGCATTATCAAAGCCTCCGCGTTCGGTCTCATCATCGGCCTCTCCGGTTGCCTCCGCGGATTGCAGGCGGAACGCAGTGCCGCCGGCGTCGGCCGCGCCGCCACATCCGCGGTCGTTACCTCCATTATGTTGATGGTGGTGGCGGACGCCGTGTTCGCGGTGGTATTTAACGTGCTGGATATTTGACGCCCATGGCCGCCACTTCCCCCGTTCCTCCGGTCATTGCAGTCGAGCACCTGGTTTGCGCCTACGGCGAGCGCGTCGTGCTCACGGACGTTTCGTTCACCGTCGCCTCCGGGGAGGTTTTCTTCATCATTGGCGGCTCGGGCTGTGGCAAGAGTACGCTGCTGCGCCACCTGGTGGGCTTGAACCGGCCGAAACAAGGCTCGGTCAAATTCCATGGCGAGCCGTTCAGTCAGGCGGATGCGGCCAGTCGCCGCGCGCGGCTCAAGACCTTCGGCGTGCTCTTTCAGGGGGGGGCGCTTTGGACCTCGCTCACCCTGCGGCAGAACGTGGCGCTGCCGCTCGAGGAATACACCACGCTGTCGCGGCGGGAAATCGACGAATTGGCGGTGTTCAAACTCGCGCAGGTGGGGCTGGACGGATTCGAGGATTATTTTCCGGCGGAGATCAGCGGCGGCATGAAGAAACGGGCCGGGCTGGCGCGGGCGCTGGCGCTCGATCCGTCGATGGTGTTTTTCGACGAGCCGTCGGCGGGGTTGGATCCTGTGACCGGGCGAAAACTCGACGAACTGATCCTGCACATTCGCGAGACCTTCGGCACCACGATCGTGATCGTCTCGCATGAACTCGGCTCGATTTTCGGCATCGCCGACCGGTTGATTATGCTGGATGGCGAGGCGAAAGGCATTATCGCGGAAGGCACTCCCCAGGAATTGGCGGCGAACAGCGGCGACCCGCGGGTGTCGGAGTTCCTCCGCCGCGACGCCAAAACCACGACCACCGTATGAACGAAATCACGCGCTCCAGCGCAAAATATTCCGTCCGCCGGAATTTTGAGTGTGCGCTCGCGCCACGCCTCCGCTTGGTTGGGTCCGCTGAATGAAGACCCGGGTAAGTCCAACCATCGTCGGCGTGTTTGTGCTGGGAGCGCTGGCGCTTGGGGTCGTGGCGCTGCTGACGTTTGGCGGGATGAGCTTTTTCGACAAACCCCAGCGGTTCATCGTTTATTTCGGCGGAGATGAATCCGTCAACGGGTTGGATCACGGCTCGCCCGTCAAGCTGCGGGGGGTGCGGGTGGGCCGGGTCGCCACGCTCAATTTGCGTTACGACGAAAAGAAGAACCAGTCCGTCGCGGCCGTCGTTTGTGAATTCAACCGCGACGCCATTACGGGAATAAACGATGCGCCCGTGAACATCGCGAACCGCGCGGAACTGCAGGCGCTGATCGACCGGGGGCTGCGCGCCCGGCTCGAAGTGCAGAGCCTTGCCACGGGCCTTTTGTATGTGGGCCTCAATTTTGTGGATCCCGTGGAAAACCCCGACCCGGGGCACCGCGATTCACGTTACGCGGTGGTGCCGGCGCTGCCTTCCGCCATTTCGGAATTTCAAACCAGCCTCATGGAAATTCTCACCAACCTGAAGAAGACCGATTTTGCGGGACTGTCCCGCGGTCTGACCGCGTTGATCGCCGACACGCGCAAGCAGCTTAATGGGCTCGATCTCAAGGCGGTGGTCGGGCAGTGGAAAAAAACCGGTGAACAAATCGAGACCCTGGCCGCCAATCCCGATTTCAAGCGGACCTTCGAAAATCTAAACGGAGCCGTCACGGATTTGCGCGCCACCATCGCGAAACTGGATGCGCAGGTGGAGCCGACGAGCGCGCAACTGAATGCCACGATCGTCGAGGCGAAGAAGACGATCCAGTCGTTCAATGCGACGGCGGAGGAGACCCGCAAATTCGTCGTGGCGCAGGGCGGCTTGGGCGACGAACTGGTCGGCAGCCTCCAGTACCTGAACGAAGCGGCGGAGTCCGTGAAGCGGCTGGTGGACTTCCTCGAGCGCAATCCGAACGCGCTGATTACGGGACGGAAGCGTCCGGAATAAACGGGTTCTCTCTCCCCCTGCCGAAATGAATTTCATGAAGATGGGTCTTATCTTTTGCCTCCGGCGCCTGCCCTTGGCGTTGGGCATGGGCGGCGCGCTCGCGGGATGTTCGATTCCAATTCCGCAGGCGGCCGCCGATCCGACGCGCTATTATGTGCTTTCCGCGTCGCAAGCGACGGCGCCGGGGGTGGCGGGTGGACCGGCGGTCTATCTGCGCAATGTGGAACTGGCGAGCTACCTCCGCGCGCGGCCGCTGATTGTGCGCCGAGGTGAGAACGAGATCGAGTTTCGGGAATTTGCGCGGTGGGGTGAACCGCTGGAACTCGGGGTGGGGCGGGTGTTGCGCGAGGAGTTGTTGGCGCGAGGCGCGGCGGGTTCGGTGCTGGTCGCGGGATTACGGTCATCCAATGTCTCTTACGATTACGAGCTGACCGTGCGCGTGCTGGCGTGCGAAGGCGCCGCGGATGGCGGCGTGAACTTTCGGGCGGTGTGGGATCTGGTAAAGGGCGGGACAAAAACGCCGGCCGCGGCGGGCGATTTCCGCGCGACGGATTTGCGCTGGGACGGCAAGAGCGAAGCTTCGCTCGCCGCAGGGTTGAGTGCGGCCGTCGCCGGGCTCGCCCGCCAAGTCGCCGCGGAGCTGAAAAAATAAGCAGACGGTCGGGGGTGATGGTGGGTGGTGTCTGCAGTTTCTGCAGACACCACCCTATTGGCTCTCCGAGGCGGACCCGCAATTGCCAAGGTCCCCGGACGGCTGGAAAAGCGGTCCGGGCCAACCGAGATGCGGGGGCGTTACTTCAGCGCCGTGGTGATGCGGGTCAGGGCTGCTTCCACGTTCTCGCGTGAGTTGAAGGCACTGATCCGCACGTGGCCCTCGCCGCATTTGCCGAAGCCGGCGCCGGGCGTGCAAACCACCTGCGCCTTATTCAGCAGCAGGTCGAAAAATTCCCAGGAATCGCGACCAGTGTTCACCCAAAGATAGGGCGCGTTGTCCCCGCCGATACAGGTGAAGCCCCAGCTCTTGACGGCTTCACGGATCAACTTCGCGTTGCCGAGGTAGAAATCGATCAGCGCGCGGGTCTGCTGTTTTCCAGCGTCGGTGAAAATCGCCGCGGCGGCCTTCTGAATGGGATACGCGACGCCGTTGAACTTTGTCGAGTGGCGTCGGTTCCAGAGCGCGTGGACCGAGTGGGCGTTGCCCGCCGCGTCGTAGCCCATGAGCGTTTTCGGCACGACGGTGTACGCGCAA
>JBEENF010000127.1:0-9017 GCA_041192325.1 Verrucomicrobiota bacterium | reverse complement strand
TGCTGCAACGCTACAAGGATTTGCAGGACATCATCGCGATCCTGGGCCTCGACGAACTTTCACCAGAGGACAAGCAGACCGTCTATCGCGCCCGCAAGATTCAACGTTTCCTCTCGCAGCCGTTCGCGGTCGCCGAGGTGTTCACCGGCACGCCCGGCAAATATGTCGCGGTGAAGGAAACCGTGCGTGGTTTCAAAATGATCCTGGATGGCCAGCTCGACGATGTTCCGGAAGGCGACTTCTACATGCGCGGCGGGATTGATGAAGTTCTGGCGGCCGCGAAGAAGGCCTGAAGAACCGGACCGAGTAGCGGGTAACACGCGTCAAATCACCTCCGGTCTCCCGCTTCTCGCGTCTTACCCACCCGTCATCGCACCTGCTGCACCATGCCTCTCACACTCGAAATCGTCACGCCCGAGGCTCGCGTCTATTCCGACACGATCGACACTGTCGTCATTCCCACCCTGGACGGCGAAATCGGTATTTTGCCCGGGCACATCCCACTGCTGACCCAGATCGAACACGGGGAATTGCGGGTGACTAAAAACGGTCAGGTCCAATGGCTGGCGATCAGTGGCGGCTTTGCGGAGATCGAAGGCGATCGAGTTCACGTCCTCGCCGAGCATGCGATCACTGAGGAAAAGATTGATGAGAATGCAGTTGAGGCGGCGTTGAAACGCGCCGAGGAAGAGCTCAAGGCGGCCAGCACCCTGGACCCGCAGGCTTATGAGCACTTGCAAAGCATGGTGCGCTACGCGGGTGTGCAACTGGCGGTTAAGCGTCGGCGGCGTTAAATTTTCTCCCGCCAATCTGTTGCTTTCGGTGCCCCGCCTACTGGCGCGATGGCGTTCACGTATCCCTTTTGGTTCCAACTTGCTGGACGCGAAGCAGGAGCAAAGTCCGGTGGCCGTTTAGCTTGCACGCTTGGTGAAACCGAGTCTCAATAGGCGCTAGTGCCATGAGTCTTTCCCCGCACGTTTCACTTCTCCCCCTCTGCCAACTGCCTGCAGGTTCGCTGGGCCGGGTTCGGCAATTGAACGGGGACAGCAATTTCTGCCAGCGAGTGCGTGAAATGGGATTTGGAGAATCGGCGTTCGTGACCAAAATTGGGGGTTCGGGCCCTTTCATTTGCCAGGTTAACGGCACCCGGATTGCCCTCAGCCACGATGCCGCCATGTGCGTCTGGGTGGAGCAGCTGGGGCGGCGATAACCACGGGTGGGGGTATTGATGAAACTTTCCGAACTTGCCGTCGGCGCCACCGCGGTGGTGCGCAGCTTCCCCAAAACGGGCGGCGCCTTTGTGCGGTTGCGTGAAATGGGGCTGCTGGCCGGGACGCCGGTAAAGCTGATTCGCGCTGCTCCTTTGGGGGATCCCTTAGAGATCAAGCTGCGCGGTTATCATCTGACGCTGCGCAAATCTGAAGCGGAACACGTCCTCGTGGAAGTGGATCCCATCTCGCCGGGCTGATCTGGCGCCGCTCTCGCGGGGGCCCTTGCCCGAGGCGCCATTTCAATCCTTTTAACTGATTTCCGATGACCCCCGCGGCGCCGCACGTAATCCGCTCCCACGCTCGGCCGGGCCCCGGTTCGGCGCGCAGTCCCGTTTACGCGCTGGTCGGAAATCCCAACTGCGGCAAGAGCACGCTCTTCAATGCCCTGACGGGCCTGAAACAGAAGGTCGGCAATTATCCGGGTGTGACGGTCGAGAAGAAAGTCGGCACGACTTATTCGCAACATGGGCAGCCCATGGTGGTGATCGATTTGCCCGGCGCGTACTCCCTCGCCGCTCGTTCGCCCGACGAGGCGGTCACGCGCGACGTGCTGCTCGGTCGGCGCGTGGACACCGCGCAACCCGACCGCATTCTCTGCATTGTCGATGCAACCAATCTGGAGCGAAATCTCTATCTGGTTCATCAAATCCTCGATTTGGGCCGGCCGGTGATTCTCGTGCTCAACATGATGGACCTGGCCGCCGAGGCGGGCATCAACGTACGCGTGGCGCGGCTCGAGCACGAGCTGGGGATTCCGGTCATTGCGTGCGAAGCGGTAAACGGCAAAGGCATCATCGACCTGAAACTGGCCATGAGCCGGGCGGACCTGCCGCTTTCGCGGCACGCCTGGGATATTCCTGCGCCGATTGCCCCCGCCGTGGCGGACTTACAGGCGTCGTTGATTGCGCATGACGGCAAGTCGCCCTTGATCGCCCGCGCCGAGGCCCTGCTGCTGCTGACCGATCAAGACACGGTGCGCGTGGCGGGTTCGACTCCGCTGCATGCACGGACGCACGAGGCGCTGCGGGGATGGCAGCAACGATGGGAAGCGGAGGGAATGGATTGGGCGGGCACGCTGGTGAACTCGCGTTACGAGGCCATCGGGCTCATTGCCGCGGAGGTTACCGTGCGGGCCGGCGAAACCGGTCCGACCCTTTCCGACAAAATCGACGCAATCGCCACCCATCGCATATCCGGATGGCTGATACTCGCGGCGGTGATGACGCTGCTGTTTCTGAGCATCTTTACCCTGGCCGAGCTCCCGATGAATTTCATCGACGGCCGGGTGGCCGCGCTCAGTGACTGGGTAAAGGCGATGCTGCCGGACGGCGACCTGCGCGACCTCATCACCGATGGCGCGATCGCCGGGGTGGGGGGCGTGATCATTTTCCTGCCCCAGATTCTCATCCTTTTCTTTTTCATCGGGCTGCTCGAGAGCACGGGCTACATGGCGCGCGCGGCTTTTATCATGGACCGGCTGATGAGCCGGGTGGGCCTGAACGGAAAGAGTTTCATCCCGCTCCTGAGTTCCTACGCCTGCGCCATCCCGGGCATCATGGCCACGCGCACGATTGAGGACCAAAAAGACCGGCTGGTGACGATTCTGGTCGCGCCCCTGATGAGTTGTTCGGCGCGGTTGCCGGTTTACCTGCTCATGATTGCGGCCTTGGTGCCCGGCGATCGCGTGCCCCTGTTCACCAAGGTCGGGATCATGTTGCTGATGTATGCCCTTGGCACCTGCGGCGCGTTCGGCTTTGCGTGGTTGTTCAAACGCACGCTGCTCAAGGGCGCCCCGCCGCTGATGATCATGGAGCTGCCGCCGTATCGGCTGCCGGCCGTGCGGGACGTTTTCTTTCATATGCTCGAGCGGGCGTGGCTTTTTATCCGGCGCGCGGGAACGATCATTCTCGGTATCAGCATTATTCTGTGGTTCCTGTCGGCTTACCCCAAAGCCCCGCCGGGAGCGACGCCACAGCAGCAGATGGCGCAGAGTTTGGCCGGACGGGCGGGTCACGTTCTGGAACCGGTGATCAAGCCGCTGGGCTTCGACTGGCAGATCGGCATTGGCCTGATCAGTTCGTTTGCGGCCCGCGAAGTCTTTGTCTCGACCATGGGCGTCGTATTCAATGCGGAGAATTCAGACGAGAACACCGCGCCACTGCGCCAGGCGCTGCTGGCCGCCAAATGGCCGGACGGACGGGCGCTTTTTACGCCGCTCGTTTGTTTCACGCTGATGATTTTTTACGTGTTCGCGATGCAGTGTATCAGCACGGTCGCGGTGGTCCGGCGCGAGACGAACTCCTGGAAGTGGCCCCTGTTCCAAATCGCCTACATGACTGGCACCGCTTGGATTGTTAGCTTATTAGTGTATCAAGCCGGCCGCGCGCTCGGCTATTAATGACACCGACTTTTCAAACGACGGCCGCTTTGCTGATCGTGGCGCTGGTCGCCGCAGCGTTCGTCGTGCGGGCAATCAAGCGGCGGCGGAATCCCGGCTGTGGCGGGGGTGACTGCGGGGCGATCAGCCCCGAGATGCGGAAGCTGCAGGCGCGCATCAAACTGAAGTGAGCCTGGTTTGGAACTGAACCAATCGATCGGGGCTAATTGGCCGCGGTCGGACCGGATTTCCGGTCCCGCTGAAAAGAACGCCGGCCCCACGGGGGGGCGGTCAGCCGCAGTTCAGTGCAGCCACTTCCAGATGAAGTCCACCGCGCCAACCCCGAAAATCGCGATGGCGGCGAAAAACGCCACCGTGATCAGCGTCGCCACATAACCGGCGATAATGAACGCGCCGTCGCGTTCCAACAGGCCGCCGGCGATCAACAAGATGCCCCACGCGGGCACAATGTTGCTGAACGGAATCGGCAGCGGCAGCAGCAGCATGGCGGCGCAGATCACGATGGGCAGCGCATGCAACTGCTCGAGCCGCTCCGACCCGGTCAGCCATAGCAGCCGGGGCCGGAGCAGGCGCTCGAACCACACCAGAATTTTGCGGGTCACCGCAAACACCTTCGCGAAAAGCGCGGGCGGCAGCCGGGTGTCGAGCAGGCGCGCGGGCAGCCAGGGCTTTTGGCCCAGCGCCAGGCGGACGCCGATGAGGGTGATCACCAGGCCAAACGGCGTCGACAAGCCCGGCAGGGGAATGGGGCTGCAGAAGGGCAGCGACAGCAGCATCACGAGCAGGACGTACCCGCGGCCGTGCAGCAGAAGAAATACTTCGCGCAACGTCACCGTCTCCACCTCGAATTCGCGGAGGATCAGGGCAAATTCATCCGACAGTTTTCGCGGCCGCAAAGCGTCGGGCGGGGTGATGACCGATGGGCCGGCGCCCGGCGCAGGCTTGGGCGATTCAGGTTCCACGGCGGTTTCCGTACAACTCAAGGTGCAACCGGTGGGCGTAACGGTATCCACGCGCCTTACACAACTCTCCGAGCCACGCCGCCCGGCTGCGGATTTTCTCGTGGGTGATGCCCTCGGGCATGAGCAGCACTTTGTGCCGCGGTATTTCGCGCCCGAGCGCGGCCAGCATCCGTTCGAGTTCCTCCACATCCTCGGGCCGCGTGACGACAAACTTGAACTGATACGGATAATGATCGATCCAGGCGCGCACCACGTCCGGCTGCCAGCGGGTCGCCTCGTGTTTTTTGCGCCACGCGCCATGTTCGACCGGATCCGGGGCGGAATTGAGCAGCTTCGGTGAAAGCGAGGCCAGATCGCAGGCAATGCCTTCCGGCGCCACCGTGCCGGCGGTCTCGATGGTGAGGTGGCGGCCGTCTTTTTTGAGCTGGGCGGCGAGTTCCCGCAGCTCCTTCGCGATCATGGGTTCCCCGCCGGTAAGCACCACGTGCCGCGCCTCGGGATGGGATTCCACCGCGGAGACAATCTGCGCGACCGTGCGCTGCTCGCCTTCCGGCTTCCACGACGCGTAAGGGGTGTCGCACCAGGCGCAGCGCAAATTGCAGCCGCTCGTTCGTACAAACACCGAAGGCACTCCCGTGAGTTCACCCTCGCCCTGAAGGGAATAGAAAATTTCGGAGATCAGCATGGAGGGAGGAGCGCAACGGCTACGAAACGCGCGGCCGACTGCGACCGGCGGCGCCTTCGGGTGGGTTGATTTCGGCTGCGAAGGCCGGCGGTTTTTCCGGCAAGGCCGGCGTGGCCGCATACTCTGTGGGATCTGGCAGCCCGGCGTGCAGGAACGCCTCGCGCCGTTCCACACACGTGCCGCATTTGCCGCAGTGAATTTGGCCGCCCTTATAGCACGACCAGGATCGGCCCAGATCAACCCCGAGCCGGGCTCCTTCTCCCGCGATCTGCGCCTTGTTTAACGCAATAAACGGCCGGAGCAATTGCACGCCGGCATAGGTGCCGAGCCGCATCGCGTCGCCCAGCGCGACCATGAAGGCCTCCCGGCAGTCGGGATAGATGGCGTGGTCCCCCCCGTGCGCCGCAATCACGAGACCTTCCGCCTCCGCGCTTTCCGCAAACCCCGCCGCGATCGCGAGCATGATGCCGTTGCGAAACGGCACCACGGTCTGCTTCATGGTGTCCGCTTCGTAATGTCCGTCGGGAATGGCCGCTCCGCCCATCAGCAGCGCCGAGGTGAACAGCCGGTTGACAAAGTCCAGCGTGATCACCTCGTGACGGACCCCGAGCGCGGACGCGTGTTCGGCGGCAAACGGGATTTCCCGGTGGTTGTGTTTGGCGCCGTAATCAAAGCTCACGGCCGCCACGAGGGTGTGCTCGCGACGAGCCCAATGGAGCGCAGTCACGGAATCCATCCCGCCGGAGCAAAGCACAACGACCTTCATTGGCGCAGGCTGCAACGGGATCGCCGGACTTGCAAAATTGTTCTCGGCGAGCGGTCGCCGCGCGGTGAGCAAGCCTCCGTGGACCGCCGCGCGACCGTGGCGTCCCGCGGCACTATTTCCCGAGCCGATCGAGAATATTCCTGGTGATCCGTTCGACGACTTGGTCGCCGCCACGCAAACCATGTGCCCAGTCGGTGGTGCCGGCGGTAAAGACCGTGCCGCCCTTGGTGTAAATGCCCATGCAGGCGGCTCCGGTGCGGCCCTTTTCCCAGCGTTCGTACCATTCGGCATCGTCCGGATGCCACCGCACGGGACACGAGCTGAGGACCATGAAGCTTTCCGGCGTGCCATCGCGGTGAGTCGCGAACGGCAGGCCGTCGCGCCATTCCAGTTCCGCGCCGTCAGCTTCGTAACCCACGATCGTGTCCTTGCCGCCAAAAACGTCACCTCGCTTCAACCCTGCGCCCGCAAACACCCAGTGTTCGGGCCGATGCACGGTGAATTCCGCGGGCTCGTCCATGAACTGGCCGTGGCTCTTGCGATAGCCGCCCCACAGGAAACCCACCCCGGAAAGCTGATTTTCCGGCCGCTTGAGCAGGTGATGACTCCACAGCGTGGAAAGGGTTTTAAAGTCGCCGGTCTGGAAGACGGGATCGGAGTGATAATTTTGTTTCCAACACACCAGCGCGCGCCCGTCGTCCTCGCTGCGCACCTGCCAGCAAATTGAGTTGCCGCTAAAGAACGCCACATTGCCGCCTTTCGCGATGAAAGCCTCGAGATTGTCCCGCATCGGCGTGCTCCAATATTCGTCGTGGCCAATGCTGAGCACCAATTTGTAGTGGCTGAGGATTTGGGGCCGGAACTCCAGGTCGCTGTTGACCGCGTAATCGAGCGTGTAGCCGTTGCGCTCGGCCCAGACGACAAAAGGCAGCTCCCAATTGGTGAATTGCGACTGCGCCGGGCGGTCAAACGACACGCGGCTGCCCTGGTTTTTGGCGAGGCCATTGAACGCGTACAAACTGAAGCCGCCCCAATTGTTATAGGCGTTGTAGGTATTGGACGAGAGTTGCAGCAGGATCTTGGTCTTCGTGCCGGGTTCCGCGGAGCGCACGACGAACCACGCGTCGCTTTCCGCTTTCCGCCGGCTGCGCTGGTTCCACTGGCCGCCGCGGTCCTCAATCCGGAACGTGGCCACGTAATAGCCGCTGCGCCATTCCTTCGGAATCGTCACGCGAAAGGCTTCCGGCCAGCGGCAACCTTGGGACGACGCATTTTCCGGCGTGGGGTGATTTCGGCCCGGAATGTCCGTCCTGGACCAAACCACTTCGCGCGTGGCGCCCACGCGCGCAATTTCCACCGAGAATTTCGTCACGCCGGTCGAGACGTGAAACGTCACGTCTTCTCCCGGCTCCGCACTGAGTTGTCCGGTGTATCCTTCGACGAAGAAAGGCGCCGCCTCGGCGGCGCCCCAACCCGCCACAGAACTCCCGAGCAGGGCCAGCGAAACGAGAAAAACGCGTGCAGCGGTCATGGCCGCCAAGCTGGGCGCGGCCGGATTTGTCGCAACGGCAAAAGTTTTGGATTCAGTTCTTCGGCCGGTTGTCCCTGATTTTCGGCATGCGCGCGGCTTGGAAGACCCTGAGGATCCTGCTCGTGGCCTGCGGGGGAGTGAGCCAGGTCCACGCCGATATTTCCGGCTCAGCGAGGGATGTTCCTTTCGCGATGCAACTCGCGGCGTTGCCGCTTACCGCGCTGGATCACCCCGCAAATCCTGCCACCCCGGCCAAAGTACGGCTTGGCCGGCTGCTTTTTTTTGACCCGATTCTTTCGGCCACGCGGGAAGTTGCCTGCGCCACGTGCCATCATCCGGATTTTGGGTGGGCGGACGGCCGCGTGACGCCCATCGGGGTGGATGGCGTGGGCCTCGGGCCGGCCCGCGTGGCCTTGCTCGCCAGCGCGCGGCCTTTGCTCGAGCGCAATGCGCTGAGCATCGTGAATACCGGTTTCAACGGCGTCGTATTCGGCGCCGCGCCCGACCCCGCGACCGCTCCGATGTTCTGGGACTCCCGCGTCGCCGGCCTGGAGACGCAGGCATTGGTCCCGCTGCGGTCACACGAGGAAATGCGGGGGGAGGTGTGCGCGGAAGGGGAGGTGATAACTCGCGTGGTCGGGGCAGTGAGCGCGATTCCGGAGTACCGGGAACTCTTCGCGGCCGCCTTCGGCCGGCCGGCTGAGCGCGCGGTCACGGCGGACACCATTGCGCAAGCCGTGGCGGTCTTTGAGCGCTCCCTCGTCGCTCCGCACTCGGCGTTTGATCGTTTTCAACGCGGTGACCGGGCCGCGCTTACCGCCGAAGCGCGCGCCGGCCTGAAGGTTTTCCACGAGGCCGGATCCATCCTGTGTCACGGCGGACCGATGTTCTCGGATTTCAAAGTTCATTTCGTCGGCGCGACGGAGCGAACCGCCGCGGTGGTGCGGACGCCGACGCTGCGGAATCTGCTGCAGACAGCGCCTTACATGCACGATGGGAGTCTCAGGACCCTGCAAGACGTCTTGCGTTTCTACGAAGCCTTGGGCGACCGCGTGAGTGAAACGCTGGACGGAGGGGACCAGAGCGCGCCGGTTCCCCTGGATCCTCTGTTGCAACGACTCAATCTGGTCGCGGACGATTTCCCCGCGCTCGAAGCCTTTCTCCGGGCGCTCAACGACGACGCTTACGATCGCAGCGTCCCGGGCCGGGTCCCGAGCGGATTGCCGGTGGCGGGGAATGCCGCGGCGCGGCGCTGAGGGCGGAACGGTCCGGCGGCTGGTCGCCCGGCGCGCTTAGCCGGCAAACGTCGTCATCAACTCCGCGTAGATTTTGGCGCTGGCCAGCAGCTCGGAGACTTTGGCGCGTTCGTTGACGCCGTGATAGTCCACGCCCCCCGGACCATAC
>JBEENF010000126.1:0-9123 GCA_041192325.1 Verrucomicrobiota bacterium | reverse complement strand
GCGCGCCGACACCCGCGACGTGCTGATCCTCCGCACGGGAATTGAAACCCCGGCCCTGCTGGCGACCAGCAGTCCGCGACGGCGATTGCAGGTGAAACTGCTTTTTCCCGAAGTCGCCTTCACCGAGATCCGCGGTAACGTGGATACCCGCCTGCGCAAAATCGGGGAGCTGCACGTCGCTGACGGCACCATTCTCGCCGCCGCCGGTCTGGCCCGGCTCGGCATCGATACGTGGCCCGGAGTGGATTTTCTGCCCCTGGCGTTCGACCAGATGGCTCCCGCGGTAGGGCAGGGCGCAATCGCGATTCAATGTCGCGACGACGAGTCGGCCAAATTCGCGGCGGTCTTCGACGCGGCCACCGCGCGAACGGTCACGCTTGAGCGCGCGTTTCAAGCCGCGCTTGGCGGAGGCTGTCACACCGCCTTCGCAGCGCACGCGACCTTCGATACGCTCTACCTGTTTCACGAGAACATCGGCCCGCGCATCGTGCGCTTGTCGCCTGATGACCTCGCGACGCCGACCGCTACGGCGGCACGGATTCTGGCGGAGGCGGGGTTATTACCGTGAGCAATGTCCTCCCTTTGACTGGCCGTCGCATAGCGGTCACTCGCGCGCGCGAGCAGGCTTCGGAACTCGGAGCGAAACTGGAAGCGCTCGGAGCGGAACTGGTGGAATTACCGCTTATTCACGTCACGAAAAAAGTCGATCTGCAGACCTTGGCGGACGTGCTGCTGGAATTGGGCAGCTACGATTGGATCGTCTTTACCAGCGCCAATGGGGTGCGATTTTTCTTCGAAGAATTTTACCGGGCTTTCGACGACATCCGGGCGTTGGGGTCCCTGCGCTTTGCCTGCGTTGGTGATGCCACGGCCAAAGCAATCGTCGAACGGCATATCCGGGTCGAGTTTACGCCCAAGGTTGCCACGGCGGACGGGCTGGCCGATGCACTGATAGCAACAGGGAGTCTCGACAGTGCAAAGGTTCTAGTGATTACGGGCAGTCTTAATCGCGATACGCTTTGGAAAAAACTCGAAGACGCCCAGGCGATCGTCGACCGGCTGCAAGTGTACCAGACCGATAAAACCGATCTCACGACGGAACCTGCGGCGGTGGATTTCCGCGCCAAAGGAGCCGACGCGATTCTTTTCGCCAGTTCATCGGCGGTCCAATCGTTTGTCGACCAAGCGGGCCAGCTGAAGCTGTCGAAAGGCGCTCAGCGACCGCTTGCCGGCAGCATTGGGCCGCAGACCAGTGAAACGATGAAGAAACTCGGGATGCCCATCGATTTTGAGGCCCGCACGCCGAGCTTGGATGCCTTGGTGGACGCGGTGCAAAAAAAACTTTGTCGGTAACGGACAGGCCGCGGCGCGCACGTTGCAGTCGAACAGCAAATCATCCCACGGCGCTCGCCCAAAAAACGCCCAAAAAAGTTAATTTGGTTTTTCCGGGTAAATTCGCGTGATTGCGCGCAACTCATGAAAGTTCCGTTTCTCGACCTGGCCCTGCAACATCGCGCTTTGCGGGAACCTGCGTTGGCGGCGCTCACCGCCACTTACGACGCGACGCGATTTTGTCTCGGAAAGGACGTCGAGGATTTCGAAAAGAACTTCGGCGCACTTTTGGGCTACCCTCGCGTGCTCGGCATGAACAGCGGCACGTCGCCGCTGCATGTCGCTTGTATGATCGCTGGGTTGGAACCCGGCGACGAGGTGGTCACTTCTCCCTTCACTTTTATCTCATCTGCCTGGGGAATCAGTTATGTTGGGGCGACCCCTGTTTTCGCCGACATTGAACCGGGAACTTTTAATCTCGATCCCGCTCGGTTGGCCGCCGCGGTGACTTCCCGCACCAAAGCGATCATCATCGTGCACCTGTTTGGCCAACCGGCGCGCATGGACGAAATCATGGCGGTGGCCCGCCGGCACAACCTCTTTGTGATTGAAGATTGTGCTCAGGCCGTCGGCGCCCGCTATGGGGGAACACCGGTCGGGTTGATCGGCGACGCGGGCACCTTTAGCTTTTATCCAACAAAAAATCTTGGGGGATGCGGCGAGGGCGGAGCCTTCACGTCGCGCCGGGAGGAGGTCCAATCCAAGGCGCGACATATTCGGGTTCACGGCTCCGACCGCCGTTACTATCACGATATTATCGGCGGCAATTTCCGCATGGATGGTTTCCAAGGCGCATTGCTTAATGTAAAACTGCCCCATCTCGGAGGCTGGACGGCCCGACGGCAGGAGATCGCCGCCCGGTATCTTTCGGAAATTAAGTTGGCCGATACGCAGTTGCCCGACCAACCCGACTATGGCCGGTCAGTCTTTCACCAGTTTACCATCCGTCATCCGCGTCGGGACGCGCTGCGCGAACACCTGGCGCGGAAGGAAATCGGCACCGACCTGATCTATCCGGTACCACTGCATCTCCAAAAATGCTACGGCCATCTGGGCTATGAACCCGGAGCATTTCCGATCGCTGAGGCGGCCGCCAACACCTGTGTCAGTCTGCCAATTTATCCAGAACTCACCGACGCGCACGTTGCATATACGATCAAGTCGATCAATGGGTTTTAAGATGCGTGAAACTTACGACGTGGGAATATTGTCCGATAACTGCTCACCATGATCGACGGCATTCGGGTAAAAGTATGCGGTTTGACTTCGCTGGTGGACGCGGAATTCGCGGATCGGTGCGGGGTAGACTATCTCGGGTTTAATCTTTACCCCAAGTCGCCGAGGTACATTTCGTTCGCTCAATTCCGAGCGATGGCGCCGCGGTTGCCGGAGAGAAAGAAGGTTGCCGTGATGGTGTCCCCTTCGCTCGCGGAATTGCGCGAAGCGGCGGCGGCGGGCTTCGATTATTTTCAGATCCATTTTCCCATTGAAACTGCTGTTTCAGATCTCGTGGCTTGGAGCCAAACCGTCCGCGAGAAGCAGTTGTGGCTCGCCCCCAAGTTACCGCCCGACCGGGATGTGTCCGCCGAGGTATTGGCATTGGCCCGCTTCGTCATGCTCGACACGTTTCACCCGGAAGGATTCGGCGGTTCAGGGAGGACAGGCGACTGGGCCAAATTCTCCCGTCTCCAAGCTGCCCACCCGAAAAATTTCTGGATCCTGGCTGGCGGCCTGAATCCCCAAAATATCGGTGAAGCCATGCGGCAAAGTGGCACCCGGTTTCTGGATGTGAACAGCGGAGTGGAAAGCGCGCCGGGTGTGAAAGATGAGGCAAAGCTCAAGGCCTTTATCCTAGCCGTTCACCACGCGGCCGAAACAGGCCTTTGAGCTATCGATCCCCACCAGGCAATCATTTGCCGGCAGCGAGCTGCGGCGCGTCAGACGGATCGACCGGCGCCAACACTTCGGGACTGGTCGGGTGCAGGATTCGCTCCAAGTGTTCGACCGCGTTGCCGAGGGTTGTGACCACGTGATCGGTTTGGGCAACTCGCAAGCGGTGAGCAAGATCGTCGAGCGCGGTATCGTGACGCCAGACGCCGACGACCATTGGCGCCTCGGAACATTCCGCGCTCAGGCGGCGCCACATCTGCCGTGCGCCAACCACAGCGGACGGAGGCAATGCGGAAATAAAGACCGCCTTCACCTTATGTTGGTTCACCGTCGCAGCGATGTCGCGTGGAAGCGCGTCGCCGGCGGCCACTGCAGCCGCAATGCCGCGGCGCCGTAGGAGATGGCAGAGCATCTGGGCGACAATTTCATCAGCGTCGTCCCGAGCTGCGACGCCCAAGACAACGGGGGTCCCGGGCCGCTGCCTCGGTCGCGGAAGATCGGGAGCCCCGGCGGCTACTTTGGCGGTTTCTTCCTGCCGCTCAAGCTCTTCAACCAAGTCGAGGCTGGCCTGAAAGATGAAGCGCTGGCGCTCGGCGGATAATGCGCCGCTGTGCCGGTCCTTTTCCGACATGATCAGGGCGGGGAGAAACACATCTTCGTAGAATTCATCCAAGGAACGTTCTTCGGCGACCTTGCCCGCGAGTTCGAGCATGTCCTCGGATTCCATCGAGAGCATGCGTTGATAAAACTGCGCTGGCGGCTCCAGGACGGGTTCACTCCCCAGCAGCATGCTCAGAATTTTAAACCCTGGTACATACATCCCAAGGACCAGCAGGCACACGGTAAGCGGAGTGGAGAGGACCAAGCCGGGAGCGCCCCACAGCCACGTCCAAAATACCGCGGCAACCAACAGCGCAAAGTTGGAGATCCCGGTGCTCGCGCCATACAGCACGACTTCGATGAAGTTGTTGCTGACGACTTCCATCACGATGAAAAGGCCCATCGTGTAGAGAACTTTGCTCCAGCCCGGATCTACGGCGACTGCCAGCGCGAGCGGAAACGTCGCGGCAATCCAAGGCCCGATGAAGGGAATGAAACGCAAGAGTGTCGCGATCAAACCCCAGAGCAACGCATTGGGGATCCCAATCAAAAACAGCCCGATGCCCACTGGGATTCCATAGGTAGCATTCACCACCAACTGCATCCCCAGATATCGCGAAATCCGCCCGGCGGCGTCGTCGACGGCATCGGTCGCGATATTGAGCTTGCCCGCGCTGACCATTTTGATGAACCGATCACGCAGGTCCTCACGCTGAAACAAAATCGCGACCACAAAAACAATGACAATGCCTGCGATTCCCAGCGGTCGGAGAATGGGGCTGGCAATTTCGCTCGCGAGCTCGAGCGGAGTGGGCTCGGCAGGATGGACTTCCACGGGAACGGGCCTCTGTTCTCTCGTTCCCCGGCCGCGCTCCTCGAGCTTCTCGTCAGTTGGCGCCGTCAGCTCCTTGCGCAGGTTTTCGATCATGCCTGCCATTCGGGAAACAGCCGCAGGTTCGTGCGGCTGTTTGAGCGCGAGAATTTTGCGCTGAATGTTCTCTTCGTAATTCGGGAGTTCGCGAACGAGGTTGATCGCCTGGGAGGTGACGATCCAACCGACCGCCCCGAGAATACTGAATGTCACAACCACTGTGGCGATGATAGCGACGGTCTTGGGCAAACCCCAGCGCATCAGGCGAACGACGAGCGGCGACAGGAGAAATGCGAGCAAAACAGCAAAGGCGATCGGGAGCAGCACATCCGCCGCAAACCGCAGAATGGCGACAACCAGCGCAAATGCGGCGAGCTGCAAAAACCAGTTGGAGCGCTGGCGGTCGTCGGCGAGTTGCACGTCAGACTCAGACTGCCGCCACGCACGGCGGTTTCACGCGAACAGCCACACGAGCAAGATAAGGGCCTTGTCGGCTCACTTTCGCTCCAGACAAACCCGGAAGTGCTCAAAAAAGCGGAGTATTCCAGCGTTTAGCGGCGAAAGGTCATCTATCCGCACGGGCCGCGAAAGCCCCAAGAGAACATCGAGCCCACTAACAAACAGGAAGAGAGCCAGGAATATTTCGGCCATGAATGGGGGTGTGCTGATCAGACGCTGGGATCGTCAGAACCTTATCAGCCACGCCGACCGCGGCGATGGGGTGCCCGCCTACCTCGCATGCTCTAAGAGCTATTAAGCTAAGATTACGCCGTGCCGTGAGCTTGCAAGAGCTCCAACGGCACGACTTCGAGCGTTCGCTCATGCGTCGCAGTCAAAGCCACTGGCGCAGAGACGCCGCGCTCAAGCAATTCCAGCCAGCGACCGGCACACACACACCAACGATCGCCCGGCTTCAACCCAGGAAAATTAAACTCCGACGGGGCGTGGAGAGATCGTTCCCCACCGCTTCGCTATCGGCGAGAAACCCTGCCGTCACCTCCACACATACCGTGTGGCAACCGTGATCCTCGGCGCAGGTGTCGCAATGTCCGTTGCGGAAGAACCCGGTAAGCGGTTCGTTTGAGCACGGCCTCAAGGGTCCGCCAAGGACGTTGCGTGATGGAAACCGTGTCATTGCCCGCCGGTGGCTTAGCTCAGGGCTTTCTTGATTAACTCTTCCGTGGTGGCCGTTGGCCCAAGGCCGAGTGCGGCATTGCGCACCGCTTGATCAGCGTCAATTGCCCGATATCCGAGCGCAATCAGCGCCGCAACCGCGTCGCGCTGCATCGTTCCTCCCCGGGGACTGGCCCGGTCGGCACCGGTCAAGCCGGGGGGGGGGGCATCGCTCGCACTGACCTTGGATTTGAGCTCAACCACCAATCGCTCTGCGGTTTTTTTTCCGATCCCAGGCACCTTCGCAAGAGTGGGGATGTCGCCCATCCGGATCGCGCCTTCAAGCGAGGGCAACGACAGCCGGCTCATGATGGAAAGAGCCATCTTCGGACCCACGCCGGTCACATTTTCAATCATTAGTCGGAAGAAATCGCGTTCCGCCGGCGTCGCAAAACCATAGAGCGTTTGCGCATCCTCGCGATAGATCACCAAGGTGTGAAGCTTCACGGTTGTGCCGGTCGCTGGAAGTTTCTCCGCGGTCGTGAGCGGCACATGAACTTCATAGCCAAGGCCGTTTAGTTCGATCACGGCATGCAGGGCGGTGGCGGAAACGAGCTGGCCTTGCAGTGAGGTGATCATTCGGCGGCGAGCGGGAGGAAAAGGACTCTCAGAATTCCGGCCACCCAATACTTCATTTCAGTCCCAAAACATCCTGCATGTCGTAGACCCCGGGTTTTTGACTGACCACCCACTGCGCCGCTCGCAACGCCCCGCGCGCAAAGATCCCGCGGTCACTCGCCCGGTGGCTGAGTTCAATTCTTTCACCCAAGGCAGCGAAGATCACCGTGTGGTCACCCACCACATCACCGCCGCGCAAGGCATGAATGCCCACTTCCGTGGAAGTTCTTTCCCCCGTGATGCCCTCGCGACCGTGACGCAGGGCCGCAGCGGTAAGTTTGCGTTCCTCGAGAATAATCTCGAGCAGCCGGGCGGCCGTGCCACTGGGCGCGTCTTTTTTGAACCGGTGATGCATCTCCACAACCTCGGCATCGTAGTCTGAACCCAGAATGCTCGCCGCGCGACGCGTCAGCGCGAAGAGAAGATTTACGCCCACGGAAAAGTTGCCTGCCCAGACGCACGGGACGCGCGAGGCGAGGGCCAGAAGTTCCCTCTTTTCGTCGGCGGCATGGCCGGTGGTGCCAAGAACAACCGGTTTATTTTGCGCAACGGCGGCGTTCAACATCGCGCGGGTCGCGCTATGGGCGCTGAAATCCACGACGACATCGCACCGCGCGAGTGCGGCGGTTATGTCGTCGCCGATATCAACCGCCGCGCCCACGGGTATCGCCATTTCCCGGGCGGCGCTGGCGACCGCATCACCCATGCGGCCACGGGAGCCATTAATAAGGATTTTAAGTGGCATGTAATTAGGAAAGGTTTGCCGCCATTCGACCGAACTCCGCCTGCTTTAATCCAGACGGAAAGCTGAGCCGCCATTAATCGAGCTGAACCAAAACCTTCTCGAGCGCCTTGGCGTTGGCGACGCTCATGTCGCACAGAGGCGAACGTACTTCGGCCGACGCGATGATACCGGCCCGGCGCAGCGCGACTTTGATCGGCACCGGGTTCGGTTCGATGAAAAGGGTTTTGAAGGCCGGATAGAGTTTCCGGTGGATCTTAGCCGCCTTCGCAAAATCGTTGCTCCGGGCCAGTTTCACCATCTGGCCGATTTCACGGATGTATAGATTCGACGCCACGCTGATCACACCCTCCGCACCGACAGCCAGAAAGGGCAGGGTGAGGGAGTCATCGCCGCTGAGCACAATGATAGCTTCTCCCATCGCCTGCTTCAGTTGATCCACGCGGTCGACGCTTCCCCCCGCTTCCTTGATCCAGGCAACATGCTTGTATTTGGCGCGCAGGCGTTCGACCACATTGACACTAATTTCCACCCCGCAACGGCCGGGAATGGAGTAGAGAATGATCGGCTTGTCAGTGGCTTCAGCCACCGCGCAGTAGTGCTGAAACAAGCCGTCCTGACTGGGTTTGTTGTAGTAGGGCGCCACCACCAGCATGGCGTCGGCGCCCGCTTCGTGGGAAAGGCGCGTCAATTCAACCGCTTCGTGCGTCGAATTGGAGCCGGTCCCGGCAATGACCGGCACGCGTCCCCGTGCCTCGGCGATCGTGAATCGAATCACCTCCATGTGTTCGTCATAGCTGAGCGTCGGCGATTCACCGGTGGTCCCCACCGGAATCAGTCCGTTTACGCCTCCCTTGATCTGGTGCACGATCAGTTTTTTGAGGTCGGCATAGGAGACCTGGCCTTCGATAAAAGGCGTTACGAGCGCGGTCATCGTGCCGGTAAGCGGGCGTTGTTTCATGGAGGTCGGGCAATGAAGCCTTGATGAAGAGAGCAGGGCGAATTACCGAATCCGCAACGCTATTTTACCCTACGCATTCATGGCCACCGTCACACCGCACACGGAAATGATCAACGACCTGCTCAAGCTCGCTGTGGACAGCGGCGTGAGCGACGTGATCATCAAGTCGAATAAGCCCGGCTACGTCAGACTGGCGGGCCGGCTTAAACCTGTCGACATGGACCCGATCACCTGCCCGGAAGTGCAGGCGTTTGTCGATGAGCACGTGCCCCGCGTTTTCAAAGCGCGCTGGGAGGACGAGGGACAGGTGGACTTTGCCTACGCTTTCGAGGGGATCGGTCGCTTTCGCGTGAACGCCTTTCACCAGCGTGGTCTGGTCAGCATGGTGATGCGGCACATTAAGAGCACCGTGCCAACTTTTGATCAACTGGGGTTCGGGGAAACAGCCGATGCCTTGATTAAGCTCGTGCAGGCAAAAGACGGGATTTTGCTGGTCTGCGGTGCCACCGGCTCTGGCAAGAGTTCCACCATGGCAGCCATGATGAATTGGGTGAACATGAACATGGACAAACATGTCGTGACGATTGAAGACCCGATCGAATACACGTTTCAGGACGACAAATCTCTTTTTCAGCAACGCGAAATCGGGCTGGACGTACCGAACTTCGAATTGGCGATCAAAGCCGTACTGCGCCAAAATCCCGACATCATCCTCATTGGCGAAATGCGTGATCGCGAAACGTTCGAGACCGCGATCGGCGCGGCGGAAACCGGTCACTTGGTTTTCTCCACCATGCACGCTTCAACCGTGGCGCAGTCGTTAACACGACTTTTTGAATTCTTCCCCGCGGAAGAGCAACTGCAGGCCCGCCGCGC
>JBEENF010000125.1:0-9125 GCA_041192325.1 Verrucomicrobiota bacterium | reverse complement strand
GCGGGTATCACCCACCATAAAGTTGTAGGTGTAGGCGGGGCCGGTCACGCCGACCGGCAGGAGTTGGTGATTTTGCGTGCTGGTATCGATCAAGGAACGCGTGGCCCGCTGGCCGTAGTTGAAGGCGACGCCGAGTTTGTCGGCGAATACCTCGGAGTAGGAGATCGAGTAATTGCGAATGGGTTCGTCGCGCTGGTCGAGCGGACGCCAAATCGCGCCGATGGACCCGCTCACCTGTCGCCCGCCTTTGCGGTCGAACGCGCTCTTGCTGACCATGTTCACCGCGCCACCGATCGAATCGCCATCCATGTCCGGGGTGGGGGACTTGGTGACTTCGAGGCGCTCGATGGAATCCGCGCCGATTTGCTGAAATTGATATTCCCGCGTCGTGCCGGCCGAACCCGCGTCGGCCATGCGATTACCATCCATCATGATGGTATTCAGATTTTGGCTGATCCCGCGGATGCGGATGTAGCGGATGTCACCGCCGACCGATTCGCCTTCCACGCCTGGCAGACGCATCGCCAAGTCCGCGGGGTTGCCGGCGAGGCTGCCGAAGGCATCCGAGGAAACGATGCTTTTCACGCCGGTGGAATTGCGCTGCAGCGTGATGGCCTGCGCATTGCCTTCGCGCTCACCGGAAACCACGAACTTGTTCAGGGTGTAAATATCGGAGGTCAGTCCGACGTCCTGGCGGCTGAGGCCGCCGGCCGTGACTTGCACGGGAACATCCACGGTGGTGAGACCGGTATAAGACACGGACAACACGGCGCTGCCCGGCGCGACCTCCGTGAACCGATAGGTTCCGGTGTCATCGGTGAGCACTTCCTTGCCGGCGCCTTTGAGCGCGACGCGGGCGCCGGTCAGGGTGCGTCCCGTGGCGGAGTTGGTGACGACGCCGGTGAGGACCGATTGCGCGCTCGCCGGTTGGGCCATAGCGCCAAAAAGCAGCACCAGCGGCAGGAGCATCCAGGATAATACCGCCTTGAGGCGGCCGACATGACAGGGGTTGGTAGTGGGCATTTTATGGTGTGTTTCTACGCCTTTTTTCACCCTGATGGGAAGAAGAGAGGCAGGAAAGGGGAGAAACGGTTATTCTGGTCAGAATGGAAGCTTCTTTTTATCCCACCTCGCCTCCCTTTTCGGGCGGCGACAGCCGCAATCCAGACCGGGGGCGCGGAGCATCGCTTCTGCGGCCACGCGCCGGGCCGAAGGGATGTTGGCTCGTTGTGTTGCAGCTCGCCGGCCGTCGACGTGCGCCACGACGCGCCGAATAGCAGCCTGACCCTTGGCTCCGGGCAAAAAAAGAGCCCGCCGTGTACCCCTACACGGCGGGCATTGCTTTCTGAGTTACCCCAAAAACTCCGCTAAGCGGAGTGACGGGAGAAAAAGGTTTGCGGGTGAGGAGATCAAATCCAAACCGGCCCGCAGGCCAGAGCAGTAGGGGAAGACGTGAGTGGCATTAGCCAGATCCCTGCTGGGGGCGCGAACCGGCGGCAACGGGAGGGGTCTCGTTCCCGATGCCATCCCCTCGCCCCAGTCAACGACAGCGGTGGCGGAGTCGTTCCCGCCTCCGGCGCGCCCGGGGGCGCGGTCGTAAAAACCTTGCCGGCCGAGCCCGCGGCGTCCTGCGGAAGTTCCGGCAGGCCACCGCGGTGGCGCTCGCGGTCACCGCCTTTCTGCTGCTCTTCGTCAATGATGGTGGCCCGCAGGACGCCGCCGCGGCCGCCACTCCGAGCCAGTTGGCCGCGAACGATGCCAAAGCCCCGTCCCTGGCCGAAGCCACTCAGGAAGCAGTGGCCAGTCTCCGCGCGGTGTGGTCGGGCTTCCGCCGCACGTTGCCGAAGCTCGGCATCGCCGTGGTCGCGCTCCTGCTGGGCTGGTTGGGCGCGAAGGTTGCCCGCCGAGTCGCGTTCCGGTTGACGCGTGGCTGGGCGCGATCCCAAGCCATTTCCGCGCTCGTTGGAATTTTTGTCTGGCTGCTTTCGATCGGCCTCGCCGTCAGTGTGCTCGTGGGGGACTTGCGGGCGCTGGTGGGCTCGCTGGGCCTGATTGGCCTGGCACTTTCCTGGGCGCTGCAAACCCCCATCGAGAGTTTTACGGGGTGGCTGTTAATTCGTTTCAAGGTTATTATCGGGTGGGCGATCGTGTCACCGTGGGCGAGGTTTTCGGGGATGTGGTGGACATCGATTTTCTCACCACCACCGTGTGGGAAATTGGTTCGCCGCACCGGCCTGTATTCGTGCACGCGGAGCAACCGACGGGCCGCGTGTTGACCTTTCCCAACAGCGAAGTGCTCACGGGCACGATCATGAACCTGACGCGGGATTTTCCGTACGTGTGGGATGAACTTTCGGTGTCGATCGCGAATGAATCCGATCTCCGGCACGCGCTCGCGGTGCTCAAGCGACCGAGTTGCTCGCCAGCCAGATGAAGCAGCCGGCCGAACGATACCGGGCAATCATGGCTGGCGTCGGGCACAACAAGCCGGTCGCAACGGCGCCCCAGGGGTTCGCCTCCCCCGCGGAGTCATGGACGGATTTCTGGATCCGGTATTTGGCGCCTGCCCGCGAGCGGCGAAAATGGAAAAGCAAACTCGCGCTGCGCACCAGCGAGGTGCTCGCCCGACCGGAACACGCCAGCCGGGTATTTCAAGCGTATCCGCGGCGTCAGGTACAAGCCCTCACAGCGCAGGGACGCGCGGGCCGTGGCCGGGCGCGGACCGTTCGCACCCAGGGTGAAACGGGCCAACGCAGATTTTTCCGGTCTGCGGCCGCTGTGGTATGCCTTGGGCAGCCAGTATCTTGTGTTCTTTGCGCTCAACGCATCGTGCGTCACCGCAAACGGACTTCCTGTCTGGCGCAATGTGTGTATCTTCCATCCACCCTCCGCTCGTTTACCCCCGTCGCTGCAGCCGATGAAAGCAGACCCCATTCTTGCACCCCGGTTGAGCCCCGCCCGCCCCGGTCGGCTGTTTCATACCGGCATGGCCGTGGCATTTTTGCTCACCGCGCTCGCGGGCTTTGGGCCGACCTATTTTCTGAAGGAATTTTACGGGACTACGCCTTTGAGTCCGCTGCTGCATCTGCACGGAATGGTGTTCACGTTGTGGCTGGTGCTTTTGGTCGTGCAGAGCGGATTGGTGGCGGCGCATCGCGTGGATTTGCACAAGCGGCTGGGGATCGCGGGAGTCGTGGTGGCAGCGCTGATGGTTCCACTGGGAATGATGACGGCGGTCGAGACGGCCCGTCGCGGTCTGGCCTCCGCGGGGCTGGAGCCGCTCGTGTTCATGGTCTTTCCGGTGGGCGCGGTGATCATGTTCGTGGGGTTCGTGGGCGCAGGATTGTGGCAGCGACGGAAACCCGAGCTCCATCGCCGGCTCATTCTCCTGGGAACGGTGAGCATTCTTACCCCGGCGATTGCGCGTCTGCCCGTGGCGGGACACAACCCGGTCGTCGCGCTGGTGCTCAGTCTGATTTTCGTGCTCGTTGCCATATTTCACGATTGGAAATCGCGCGGCCGGGTACATCCGCTCTACGTTTGGGGCGGCCTTATCATCCTGCTCTCCGGTCCGCTTCGTTCCGCCATCGGACACACGGCCGCGTGGCAGTCTTTGGCGGGATGGCTCGTGGGTTAAGTTGCAGGTCGCAGAACTTCGCGGCGGGAGAGTGCCTCCACTCCGCTGGTTGGTGCCGCTTTACGAGGAAACGACTGCAGCGAAACGTTGGGCGGAGTCTTGCGGTCGGTTTCGAGCGTGGTTTTAGGTCGAGGAAAAAGCATGGCGCGGTCCATTTTTGTTGTGCCACCCGTCAAAAGCGGCGTGAGTACATTGCCCCTCCCGCCTCGTCCCCGCCGGATTTTTTCTTCTCCCCGTGCCGCCCGAAACTCCCTCTCCCATTGCCTCGCGCCACACTGGCTGGGTGAAGAGCACTCACTGGATTGTTACGATCAGCTTTCTGCTGCTGACCTTTAGTGGCGCCGAAATCCTCATGGTGCATCCGCGACTCTATTGGGGCGATGCGGGTAATGGCCTCATGCCAGCCTGGCTGGAGCTGCCCATCAGTCGAAACTACCAGCATGCGGGCTGGGAGGCGCAGGAGGCTTTCTCCGAAGGCCCCAACGCGCCTGTCACGATGTCGCGCACGTTCCGCACCTTTAATCAGAACAGCTGGGGGCGCAGCCTGCATTTTCTCGCGGGGTGGCTCCTGTTTTTCGCCGGCGCGGTCTATCTGCTGGCGGGAATCTTCACCGGACATTTCCGGCGTCATCTCATTCCGCGATTGTCTGAACTGGGGCGCAAGGCGTTTGGCGCCGACTTGAGAAATCACCTGAGCTTTCGGATTCGGCGGGCGACGGGCGGGCCCCAATACGGGCTGCTGCAAAAGTGCGCGTACTTCAGCGTCGTGTTCATTGCCTTTCCCGGCGAGGTGCTGACGGGTTTCACGATGGCTCCGGCGATCACCGCGGCGCACCCGTGGCTGCTGACGATGTTCGGCGGTTACCAGTCGGCGCGGACCATCCACTTTTTATTGGCCGTGGCGCTGGTGCTTTTCGTGGCCGCGCACATCGTGATGGTCGTCAAATCGGGATTTCGCCGGCAAATGCGCGCCATGACATTGGGGGATAAAAAACCATGAATACATTCGATGCGATGTCGCGGCGGCGGTTTCTGATCGGTGGCGGTGCCGCGCTCGGCGCCCTGGCGCTGCCCGGCTGCAACAAAGTGACGATTCCGCCTTCTTACGGCAGCATTCTGCGCATGGCGGACAATCTGACTTACGTCGCGCATCGCACGCTGTTGCCCGGGCAATCGCCGGTGCGGGAATACAGCCACAAGGATATCTCTTCGTTTCCCGCGATCGGCGCCGTCACGCCCCACGAGCCGGGTAAACGGGGTTACAGCGCGGCGTATCAGAAATTGCAGCAAGGCGGGTTTGCCGATTGGCAACTGACGGTTGAAGGCGTGGTGGATCGGCCGCAGTCGTATACGATGGCCGACCTCAAACGGTTTCCGTCTCAAACTCAGATTACGCGGCACACCTGCGAGGAGGGTTGGAGCGCGATCGCCGAGTGGACGGGCGTGCCGCTGAGCCGCGTGCTGCTTGCAGCGGGGATGCGCTCGTCCGCGGTCAGCGTGTGTTTCCACACCTTCGACGGACGCACCATCCACACGCTCGACATGCTCGACGCCCTGCATCCGCAAACGCTCCTGACGTATGGGATGAATGGCCGCGATCTGATGATCCGGCACGGCGCGCCCCTGCGGTTGCGGGTGGAAAACCAAATCGGCTATAAGAGCCGCAAGTATCTCCAGAAAATCGTGGTGAAGGACGTCTTCGACGATGGCGGCAAGAACGGGGTGGCGGCGGCCGGTTGGTCTTGGTACACCGGGATCTGACGCGCGCCAGGTCGTGGAGTGCGGGGCGCCGCCGCTACTCACCAAACCTTGGTCGGCCGTTTGAAGCGTGGCCTTAAGCAGCCCCCTAGCTGGGAGGACTCTGAGATCGCCCGTGCGGGTCACTCCGCTGGTTTGGCGTTGCTGACCTTCGTGCTGTGGGCCAAAGCGGTTTCATGTCTATCCGTCTACTGGGTTTTTTGCTGGTGGCATTCTGGTCCGGAGCGGCCGCGGCAGAGGAGGGTTGGCAGGCGCTATTCAACGGCCGGGACCTCACCGGCTGGGCCGCCAACGCCGATCCCGGCGCATTCACGGTCGCGGACGGCGCCCTCAAGGCGCATGCCACGCATCCGTCGAATCGCGGTCATCTTTTCTTTGTGGGGGAGCGGAAAGAAGGGGAGGTGAAGTTTCGCAACTTCGAGCTCGTCGCCGTCACGCGGGGCGAACCGGGGTCAAACTCCGGCATCTTTTTTCATACGGACCGCGCGACGCGCGACGGCGTGCTGCACTTGAGAAACGGATACGAAGTGCAGCTCAACAGTTCCCAGGGGGAAAATCGCAAGACGGGCAGTCTCTACGATATCGTCGATGTGGCGAAATCCCCCGTCGACGAATCCCAGTGGTTCACGGTGCGGATTCGGGTCGAGGGACAGCGGATCCAAGTTTGGATCAACGACACGCAAACCGCAGACTACGTGGAACCGAAAAACCCGGTGCGCTCGAAGCAACGGGTGGGACGGCTGCTGCGGGCCGAGGGCGGCGCGATTGCGCTGCAGGCCCATGACGACAAGAGCACGTTTTACTTTCGGGAGATCAAAATCCGGCGGCTACCCTGACGGGGAGTAGATCACGATGAACTTGCGGGGCTCGAGGAGACGAGTCGCGCGAACTAGGGCGCGGGTAAGGCAAAGGCGACCAGGCTGCCACCGGCAGGGCGGCCCGATTTACCGCCGCCGGCCGAGATTACGACGTACTGTCGGCCCTTGATCATATAGACGCTCGGCGTGGCGTTGCCGCTGAAGGGCAGCGGGGCCTGCCACAGGATGGCGCCGGTTTCCTTGTCGAAGGCGCGCAGGGTTTCATCGGCGGTCGCAGCGATGAAAATCAGCCCTCCGGCCGTCACCACGGGGCCGCCGTAATTTTCGGTGCCAGTGGGCGGGATGCCGCGGGCCGTCAGTTCTGGATATTCGCCCAGCGGCACTTTCCATTTCAGTTCGCCGGTGTTGAGGTTGACGGCGTTGAGCGTGCCCCACGGCGGCTTGATGGCCGGGTAGCCCGCTTGATCCGTCCAGCGCCGAAAGCCGCCGAACGCATAGGGCGGCGCGTGGCGCCCGGCCGCCGCGTCCGCCTGCTCGGCGCGACGATCGGCGGCGGGCGCATGACCATAAACGTACTCCAAAATCGCATCGCGCTGCGCTTCCGTAATCCGATCGAACGCCGGCATGCGGCCGAAACCGGTGCGCGTAATGGCTTTCACCTCGTCGGGCGTGCGGCGTTTCGCGACGTCAAGCAGCGAAGGGAAGCCCACCAGCGGATAGCCGGCGCGGTCGACGCCGTGGCACGCCGCGCAATGGATCAGGTAATCGCGTTCGCCCCGGGGTAAAGGAGTGCCGTCCGCGCGACGGGTTTCCACCATCTGCAGGATCCACGGAATTTCATTCACGTTCACATAGTAGTTCCCGTCGGGATCCGCGGCGCCGCCCCCCCATTCCATGCCGCCGTCGAAACCGGGAAACATGATGCTCTCCTTCAAGCTCGGCGCGGGGAAGGGACCGAAGTTGGGCGACAACTGGATCCGGTCTTTCGTCAACGCGAGCGCCGCGGGCGAAATGGGGGAAACATCTTCAAGGCTGTACCGCTGCCGCATGAGGGGCGCCGGCTTGGTGGGAAAGGGCTGGGTGGGCCACGCTTGTTCGCCGCGCAGATCGGAAGCCGGAACGGGCCTTTCCTCGATCGGCCAGAGCGGCTGACCCGTCACGCGATCGAACACGAAAAGATTGCCGTGCTTGGTGCCCTGCGCGACGGCGTCGATTTTTTTGCCGCGATGCGTCACGGTGAGCAGGACCGGCGCGCAGGGCAGATCCTTGTCGAGCAGATCGTGGTGGACGATTTGGAAATGCCACCGGCGCTGGCCCGTGGCGGCGTCCAGCGCCACGAGGGAATTCGCGAAGAGATTCTGGCCATGCCGCCCGCCGCCGTAGAAATCGGGCTCGGCGGTCTTGGTCGCCACGTAAACGATGCCGCGTTGCTCATCGAGCGCCTGCCCCGGCCAGGGCATCAGGCCGGTGGCGGTTTTGTACGCGTCCTTGGGCCAGGTGTCGTAGCCGACTTCGCCGGGACGCGGAATCAGATGAAAAATCCAGCGGCGCGCACCGGTGCGAACATCGAGCGCCCGCACGGCGCCGGGACCGCCGACGCCGCCGAGAATGAGGAGGTCCTTGTAGATGATGCCGGGCGTGTTGAGGCCGACCTTGGGGGTGTCCGCGGTGTCGAGTCCGCTGCCGAGCTGAACGGAACCCTGCGCACCGAAACCCGTCAGAAGCTGGCCGGTCTTGGGATCGAGGGCAAAGAGCTGGTTGCCGACCGCGGTGAACAGGCGTTGCTCACCGCCGGCTTCGTTTTGCCAGTAGACCAAACCCCGTTGCCTCCGGCCGCCGGCGCCAGCGCTGGTGGTGGCGGGATCCCATTGCCAGAGCTCGCGCCCCGTGGCGGCATCGAGCGCGACAATCCTCCGGCTGGGCGTGGCAGTGTAGAGCACGCCGCCCACGATGAGGTTGTTCGCCTGATATTCCCCCACCTCGCCCGTGTCGTAAGTCCAGGCGACCTTGAGCTGCGCCACGTTCCCGCGATCGATTTGCCCCAGCGGCGAGTACAGCGTGCGCTGCTTGTTGCCGAGGTACGTGGGCCAGTCCTCATCGGTGGGAGGAGTTGCCGCACGGGTGGATCCGGCGAAACTGGCGGCGGCCAGCGAGAGAGTGAAAAGGGCGCGAAGGGTAACCGTACAGATCATGAGAAGGACAGCAGTCGCAGGTGAGAGAAGGGTGGAAGCAACGCAGGTCGAGTACGCCGGGCGCGCGCTGGTAGACGAGTACAACTGAGCTTGATGGGGCGGCGGACGATTCCTCATCTGTGCTCCAGCTCCCGCCGCGCGGGGTGGCTCGGCCGGTTTCGGACCTCCGCAGAACACGCATCCGTCCTTGGCTCGGGAAAGGGGCGCCTCGATTTGCGAGGCGCGAGGGCGAAGCGCGGAGGCGCAGCGCGTCGTTACAACGCAAAGATCCGGTCCATCCGCTGCGCCAGATCACGGGCGGTCGCGACATCTTCGGCCTGGTTGCCCGGCTGCTCGGAGATCGCCCAACCGGAATAACCCGTGCGGTCGAGCGCGGCCATGACCGCCGGCCATTTCGTGTCGCCATCCAGCAACTTCGGCCGCACGACCGTCTTGGCCGCCGGATCGGGTGGCGTCGCGCTGTAATCCTTGATGTGCAGCCGCACGATCCGTTTGCCCAGCGCCTGAATCCATTTCTCCGCCGCGGGCCCCCGGCGGCCGACGTTGCCGATGTCAAAATGCCAGCCGACCTGCTCGCTGTTGATCGCGTCCAGGTAATCCACCGCCTGCTCCGGCGTGAGGATAAAATCGTTGCCGACATTCTCGATCGCGATTTTGACGCCGAGGTCCTTCGCGAGGGGAATCGCCTTCCGGATTTCGACGAGGGAACGGTCCCAGCAC
>JBEENF010000124.1:0-9159 GCA_041192325.1 Verrucomicrobiota bacterium | reverse complement strand
AAGTTTCATCATCGTTCTCTGTGCCTCCGTATCTCCGTGGTTCCGGCCCCCGTTGGGCTTGAACATCCGCTCTTCACGCAAACGTCCGAAAATTAATCCGCCGCGCCGCCTACCATGTCGAAACTGGATACCTACCGCGATCCCTCGAAGATCAATGTTCCGAAAACGATGAAGGCGCTGGAAATGTTCGGCGTCGGCTTCGAGAACGTCGCCGTACGCGAAGTGCCGACGCCTCAACCAGGACCGAATCAGTTGCTGGCGCGCGTGGATGCGGCTGGCGTTTGCACCTCGATCCTCAAGATCGTCGCCCAAGGCGCCGCCCACACCTATTTCAATGGCTGGGACCCCGTGAAGTTTCCCGTCATCCTCGGCGACGAGGGTTCCGTCACGATCGCGCAGGTGGGCTCGAATCTCACGAATCGCTTCCAAGTCGGTCAGCGTTTCGCGATCCAGCCAGCGGTGGACGTCGGGCCGGTCAACCATCGCGAGCGTTACAAGAACAACGCCGCCGGAATGACCAAAACTGCCGTCGGTTACACGCTGGGCGGCAATCTGGCGGAGTATCTCCTGATCGGCGAAGAAGTCCTGGACGGACAGTGCCTGCTCCCGCTGCCCGATCCCAAGCTCTCCTACTTCGCGGTCTCGATGGGCGAGCCGATTTCGTGCGTCTATTCCGCGCAGGAACGCCAGATTCACCTGCTCAAGGATGGCCCCTACGCTCCGCGCGTCCCCAAGCTGGGCATGCTGACCGGTGGCACGACCGTCGTTATCGGCGCCGGGCCGATGGGTCTGATGCATGTGGAAATGGCGCTTCGGTTCCGCCCGAAAAACTTGATCGTATGCGACAAGATTCAGCCGCGGCTCGATCGGGCGCAGGCGACCATCGGCCCGAAAGCGAAAAGGGCCGGTGTGAATCTCGTCACGATTCATTCGGATTTACTCAAGGAAACCGTGCAGCAACTGACCGGCGGCGCGGGCGCGGACGACATCGTGCTGGCCGTGGGCATCAATCCCGTTCAGCAGGCCGCGCTCGAGTTGCTCGGCAAAGGCGGGGTCGCCAATTTGTTCGGCGGACTGCCGAAAGGCCAGCACCTGCTCCAGGTGGACGGGCTGAAAGTCCATTACGACGAAATTAAGCTGGTCGGATCCAGCGGCGGTGCGCCGTCCGATCTCGCCGCCACCCTGGGTGCGATCGCCAGCGGCGACTTCGATCCCGGCAACTATGTTTACGCCATCGGCGGCCTGCAGCATGCGCCGCGGGTGCTGCAGATGATCCAGGAGAACAAGGTTGAAGGAAAAGTCATCCTCTACCCGCACGCGCAGATCGACGAATTGCGACCCATCGACCACTGGGACTCGCAAAAAGAGGAGATTTTCCTGAACGAGCACCTCAAGTGAAAATCCTCCCGGCCTTCACTGCCATAATCTCATCATGCGGACACTTTTTCCCAGCGTAGCGACGAGCTCCCGCGCGTCGAAGAATCCAACCCGACTGCAGCAAGCTGCCGGATCCCGGACGCACCGCGCATGAAAAAGACCTTCGTCGGCTTCGGTTTTGGTCCGATCCAGAGCGCGTTGTTTCTGTTTGAGGCCGCCAAGTCGGATAACTTTTCCCGCTACGTGGTTGCCGAGATCGATGCGGAATTGTGCCAGGCTGTCCGCGACAATGGCGGCGCGTATACCATCAACATCGCGCGCAAAGGCCGGACCGATCAGGAGACGGTGCGCGGCGTCGAATTGTTTAACCCCCGAGTCGCGGAGGATCGCCGCCAGATTATCGCCGCCATCGCCGAAGCCAACGAAATGGCGACCGCGTTGCCGGGCGTGAATCTTTTCGACGCGGGGGGGCCGGCCGGTGTGGCGCAGATGCTCGCCGAGGGGCTCGGCCGTCGCGGAGGTCGCCCGGGCGTCGTATACGCGGCCGAAAACAACAACCACGCCGCGGAAATTCTCCTCGAGAATCTCAAAAAGTATACCGCGCCCGACTCGCTGCGGAACGTGCAACTGCTCAATACCGTGATCGGAAAAATGAGCGGCGTGATCGGAGAGCCCGACGTTATCCGCCAGCTCAACCTCACCCCGATGACGCCGCGCACGCCCAAGGCAATCCTGGTGGAAGAGTTCAATCGGATCCTGATCTCGCGCATTACGCTGCCGGAGTTCCAACGCGGGATCGATGTGTTTGTGGAGAAGGACGATCTGTTTCCCTTCGAAGAGGCCAAGCTCTACGGGCATAACGCGATTCACGCGTTGATCGGATACCTCTGCGAGTTGCGCGGGCTGACCAGCATGTCGCAAGCGGCGTCGCACGCCGACATCATGGCAACCGCCCGGCGGGCCTTTGTGGATGAGTCGGGAGCGGCCCTGGTGAAGCAATATGCCGCGCTTAATGATCCGCTCTTCACCGTCCAAGGATATCGCGCCTATGCGGAGGATTTGTTGGAGCGCATGGTTCGACCGAATCTCAACGACTTGGTGGTTCGCGTGACCCGCGACCCCTTGCGCAAGCTTGGCCTCGACGACCGGCTTTACGGCACCATGCGCCTCGCGCTGCGCCACGGCATCACGCCCACGGCCATGGCGCAAGGCGCCGCGGCCGCCATTATCCTGATGGTTCGTCATCGGGAAGCGCTCAAGACCGCGCCCGCGTCGCTGCCCCAGAAAGTCGATACACTGTCGGAGGCGAATATTGGCCCGCTATTGCGGGAGGTATGGGGAAGCCAGGCCAATGACCCGCACGCCACGGAACTGATCCGCCTCACCGGCCAGGCGGTGGAGACCCTGCAAGGCCGATCAGGGCCCCGCGGCTGAGACGACGCTGGAGTCGCCAAGGGCGCCGACTCGAATGAAATGGGTAAAGGCTGGTCGGCAGTCCCCTGAACTATCTCAGGCGGTGGGGCCAAAAACAGCCCGAACTGCGGCAGCAGACTCCGCTCGCGGGTAAGAGACCGCTGGCACGCTTCCCGGGTGCGGAAAAGTTGGTTCCCATCGGCCCTTTTCCGTGTATCACGGCCGGACCCTATGATTATCCCACGAGTTCATTCGTTCTTCTGGCTGGCCGCCGGACTCTTCGCGGCGAGCGCCGCCGTCGCCTCCGCCGTTCCGGTTAAATTGACGCGCGCGGACGATCGGGTGCGCGTCGAGCTCGGCGGCAAGCTGTTCACCGAGTATGTTTTCAAAGGAGCGCCGAAGCCTTATCTCTATCCCATCCTGGCGGTGGATGGCACCGAGCTGATGCGGCACTTTCCCGTGAAGAACAATGTGCCAGGCGAAGTGCAGGACCATCCGCATCACCGCTCGCTCTGGTTTACCCACGGGGCGGTCAACGGGATCGATTTCTGGGGCGAGAACACGCCGAAATGCGGGAAGATCATCAGTGATTCGGTCGAACAGTCCGTCGCGCAGGACGTTGGTACGATTCGCGCCCGCAACCGCTGGGTGAGTCCGGATGGCGTGGTGCATCTGACCGACGAGACCACCCTTCGGATCCGCGGCTCGGCCGACGCGCGCTTCATCGATTATGAGGTCACCCTGAAGGCGCCGGCCGACAAGCCGGTGGTGTTTGGCGACACCAAGGAGGGATCCATGGCGATTCGGTTGCCGCTCTGGATGACACCCACCCACGACTTTGGCAAAGGCCGGACTCATCAAGGAACCGGCACGATCATCAATGATTCTGGCCAGAAGAACGATGAGACTTGGGGCAAGCGATCGACGTGGGTCGATTATCACGGGCCGAAGGATGGAAAAATCTACGGGGTGGCGATGTTCGATCATCCGTCGAATCCCCGCCACCCGACGTGGTGGCACGTGCGCTCCTATGCGTTGTTTGCGGCGAATCCGTTCGGCAAGCATGATTTCGATCGGAACTTCAAGGCGGATCCGAAAGCGGGCGATATGACGATCCCGGCGGGCGGCAGCGTCACGTTTCGCTGGCGCTTCTATTTCCACTTGGGCGATGAAAAAGCCGGCAAGGTCGCGGCGCAGTTCAAAGACTACGCTGCGGGAAAATAATGCTGTGACGGGGATTCATGGCGGGAGCTCGGTTGTCGGCGCGCGATGCAGGAAGCACCTGCATTGCCTCACGTGCCGCAGAACGGTTAGCGTATCGAGTTAAGCGTCGTCGTCGGCCTGCTCTCGTCGCGGGCCCCTTCACCGGAGCAGTCCGGGTTGCCTTTTCGGTGCGAAGACTAGGCGCTGTCGGGCAGACTGGGCGACGGCCGTTGATGAGCGATGAGCGAACGCAGGCGGTCTCCAATGCCCTCTGCCGTCACGATCAGCTCAGCGGCGGCGGGAGCCGGCAGGTGGGCGCGACAGTGGCGCCGCCATAAGTCGAGCCACGCTTCAAAGTGCCGCTGCTCCAGCCCCAGCGGAAAATGTTTCTGCGGCATCGGCCCGTCGTAACGTAGTGGGCCTCCAGTTACGTTGGACCAAAAGTCGGCGATCTTTTCCAGATGCGCCGGCCAGTCGGTGATTTTGGCCGTGAAGATGGGACCAATCTCGTTGTGCTGCCGCACGTCGGCATAGAACCGCCGGAGCAACAGCAGCAGGGCGGGTCGGCCGCCCAAGCGGGTGAAAAGCGAGGGCGGGCAGAAATCAGGGTTCACGGTTCAACGACACCGATTCGGGAGGAAAGTCACGACGCAGCGCGAACTTTAGGGTGCCGGGCCCGAGGGGCGAAACAGCACGTTCCAGGCGCCGTCGGCGCGTTCCTGCGGAACAGCGGTGTACCCACGGGCGCGCAGCAAATTGTAAAGTGGCAAGGGTTGGAAAGGCATGATGAGCTGCAGCGATTGCCCCGGCTCCAGTCGATTGATCGCGCTCAGGATCGCGGGCAGCGGCTGCCGTCCCGAGGCAAAAAAGGGACGCGCGTCTAATTCCAAGGGCGGCAGGGTGGCCATGGGATGAGTATGGGCATTCTGGGGGCATTTGCCTTGATCATGATCAACTGCTGCCACGAAATTGCCAGCGATGTCTGTCGCCCCGGATTCATTGCCCGCTCTGCGTCGCACCGCGCTGATCGGGGCGTTGCGGCAAAGCCTGATGTTTACGGATCTATCCTCCGAAAATCTTGAGGCGATTGCGGCGGTTTGTTCACTCAAATCCCTCGAAAAAGGGCAGATGCTGTTTCGCGAGGGCGACAAGTCGGAAGGTTTCTATGTGCTGCAGACGGGAGCGATCAGCGTTTTCAGAATCACGCCCGACGGTCGCGAGCAGATCATTTGTGTGTTCCGCCCCCCGGAAAGCTTTGCCGAAGCGGCCTTGGTCACGGTGGAGACTTATCCCGCCAACGCGGTGGCGCTCGAACCCTCCAAGGTGATTGTCGTCCAACGCACCGGCTTTCGCGACCTGATCTCCCGCAATCCGGAATTGTCGCTGCATATGCTCGCCTCGATGAGCCTGCATCTCAAGCACCTCGTTCAGACGTTGCAGGACTACAAGGGGCGCCAAATCGAGGGCCGGCTGGCAGATTGGCTTCTGCGTAATGCCGCGGACGACGCGGTTTCTTTAAAGTTGCCGGTCTCAAAGAAAAATCTCGCGGGACAACTTGGGGTGACGAGCGAGACGCTTTCCCGTACCTTCGCGCGGTTCCGCGATGAAGGATTGATCCGCGTCGAGGGTCCACGGGTGTATTTGCTTAATCGCGCAGGATTGCGCGCCCACACGGGCGTTTAGAGGCTAGGGCGCGAGTTGCGGGCTGAAGCCGCGAAACGCTTCGATGACAAAATTCAGCACGTCGGCGGCGCGATAAGAGGATTGGCCCGGTCGGAGAAAGCGTGCAATTTCCGCGACGTCCGATCCGGCAGTGACGATGGCCGGCTCCGTTTCGCTCCGGTCAACAACCTGGCCGTGGCCGATTGCCGCCAGCAGCCCGTTGCAAAGGCATTTGCGACCGTTCGTGTCTGCGGCAGCGCCTCCCTTTTTTTCGTAATCCGCCACCGGCTCCGCAGGGCAGCGAAATCCGACGGACCCGTCGGCGCGGCGGTAGGGGGTGCGCAGGTAACCCAGATCGCAGACGCGCTCGCGTTTGGCATAGACAGCGTCGCGCGCGACGGTGCCGGCGAGGTCGACTACTTTGAAGGGCATGCCCGTGGGCGAAGCGCGCGCGTCGGTCAACAGCGCGGTGGTCCCTTGCGTGCTTTGCGCAATCACCGCTCGCTTCACTTCGCCATCGAGCCCCGATTCCTCGCAAAACGCGAACGCGGTGCCGATCTGGACGCCAGCCGCGCCCGAGTCCCGGGCTTGCCGCAATTTGCCGGGAAACGCACACGAACCGGCGACCCAAAAGGGCCGGTCCAAAGCGCGGACCGCCGCGAGATCCGCCTGATCGCGGGGACCGTAGATGGGCTCTCCGCGTTGGTTCAGCGTGACGCCCCCGCGCGGGGGGGCGTTGTGACCGCCGGCCGAAATTCCCTCCACAACAAATCCATCCACGCGCCCGCTCGCCTTGCGGGCGAGACTGGTTGCCAGTGTGGACGAACCGACGATGGCCAGGAACGCCGGCCGCACCAGCGGCTGAGTGGGTTTCTCGAGGAAGTCTGCTGGGTCAAAGCGGCAGGAATATTTTTCGCCGGGCAGCGCTTCGGCGACCAGCACGTCCAACGTGACGGGCTGCCACGCGGCGAAGCCATCCAGCACCCCCGGGATGGCGCGCGGGATCCCGGCGCCCATGAGCACACAATCAACCCCCGCGAGCATGGCCCCGAACAGCGACGGCAGGGTGGGGAGTTGGACCTTCTCGAGGAGATTTATCCCGACAACGCCGCGGTGGCCTTCTTTCGCGAGAAATACCTCAACGAAATTAGCGACGATGGTGAGCTCGATGAGTTCTTTTGACGGGGTTAAAGTGAAGAGGGGTGGTAGCCGGTAGGGCTGATCCGCCGCCTTACCCCCCGGAATGTAGTGCCGCTCCAGAATTTTGGCTGCGGCCACGCGCAACGGACAGTGGGTCAGCGCGTGTCGCATCGTGCCGCCGGGATCGCCTTGCTGGAGCCGGCGAACGAGCACGGTGTTCAGCGCTGTTCCGGAAACCACGCCGAGTTGGCCGGCTCGGGAAACGGCCCGAGCGAGCCTCCAGTCCGAAACTCCGATGCCCATGCCGCCCTGAATAATCGGCGGTAACAACGACGCCCCGTTTCGCGCGCCCGGCAAAGAATCCATGGCAGGAGGGTAGAACAATGGCGGCGACCTCGCTATGATTTACATCAAGGGGCGACGAATCACTTGCGCGCTGGCTTCGCGCATCTCGGCGCCGTGATCCAGTCCCCGTCCACACCTTATCGTTGTGCGGTTTCCTCGCAGTACTCGGCCCAACTCGAACTCGTTTCGCTCACACGCACGCGGTCGAGGCGTACGTTCGGCGAAATTGGAAATGGTCCAACCGCCGCAGTGGCGGATTCGCGCACGCGCCGTGCGACCTCGTGATAAACCGCCCGGGCGAGCACCTCACTCGTGGGATCCGTATGCGCGAAAGGTACAATGTGTTCGCCGTAGGTTTGCTGCAGTGATCCGAATTGCGGGTCATCGGTGTTTAAAAGCAACGCATGATCCGGGCAGTGGCCTTACGATTTTCGCGCGATCTTTGTGCTAGGGGTGTTCAGGCCAAAAGGCGGATACGCCGGGCAGACGCCCGTGAAGTTGGTGAGAATCGGAACAACGCCGATCAGCCCCAGCCAGTTCTCGCAAAAGCCGGCGGCGAGACTTCCAAAGCCGATGATAATGCGGACGAGGCGGTCCGTTGATCCCAAATTGGTTTTCATCATGCGCTCGTGGAGTTATTGCGTGCGGACAAATTCAGGGTCGCGGGGCAGGGGGCACGATGGGCCATCCTGTTGCGGACCATTCGCCGACGCTGCCCACGTTTACGCCCTTGAAGCCTTCGCTGGCCAGAATGCGCGCGGCGAGGGCGGAGCGGCCGCCCATTCGGCAGTAGCACAGGAGTTCACGATTAGGATTGGCGGCGAGAAAGGCCTGCCAATGCGCGCGGTTTCCCGTGAGATCGCTTAGGGGCAGGAGCACGGCGCGATCCGCCACTCCGTCGCCCCATTCACGTGCTTCCCGAACGTCGATGAGCAGGGCATCGCCGGTGCGAACGCGTTCGAGACATTCACGCGCCGAAAGGCTCGGGGCAGCAGTAAACATGCACCTGATTATCTTTAATGGGTTCATGCGGTTTCGGCCGTCACGCTTGGCCGTGCAGTAAAAGCACGGGACCGCAATGCGGCTGACGAGGCAATTTCGCCCAATTGCAGTCTCATCGCGAGGCCCTGAAACCGGATTTACGAGGCGTGCCCTTGCCCCGACGGCTCGGGCGGTGACCAGCATGGGGCGAAAGCGCACGGTGCCGGCTTCGCAGAACATTGGAGCACGAAAAGCGTGATGCGGTTGAGCGTGTAGACCGTCGCGGTGGGAAATCGCCCGACACGTGCTCTTCCCGGTAGCTGGCAAAAAGTTTTCGCTGGGCAGGCACTTGAGGAGGTGGGCAGGCGGAAGACAAAGAGCGTGGGCACGGGCGTCGTGATGCCGAACAGAACGAAGAGATATTCGCGCGACCTGAAAAAACAAAGGGAATGGGCGCCCCTGGGTCCAAGATGCCTCCCGACCAGTCAGCCTTGTGCATCCAACACCTTCCGCAGGTCTCCGGACAAACCCCGTGGTTCGCAGCACCGCCGTCAGAGGAAGGAGCGGGAGGGTCGCGCAGTGCCTCGTCGAGTTCGGTGCGGGTTGGATCTCTCTGCGGTGCGGCCAGTCGTAATCCTAAACCCCGACCGGAACCCGCCCTGCGCACGTTTCGGTACGGCCATGCTATCGGTGCAAGACTTGGATTCTTTTTCGCTGCCGCTGCCCCGGACTCGGCCATGCCGTTCTCGCTAACCCATTCTCCCGGCGCCGTTATCACCTAAATGGGACGGACGGAAAAACTCCTACGCCCTGCCCCGCAGTCGTATCATGGCAACAGCCTCAGTATTCCCCTTACGGATACACGAACTTTTCTGCCTGGCCGGACCTCATTCCGTACAATTCGCATTTCGCAAATTATTACCTAGTAACAATTAACGAGAAAGTTGGGCGCGATTTTAAAAAAGAACTTGAACACAACTCCCGGCGTTACATGTTCCGCGTCCCTTCGATTCACCAGCCGACAAAAAAAACGGCCGA
>JBEENF010000123.1:0-9174 GCA_041192325.1 Verrucomicrobiota bacterium | reverse complement strand
CACCGGCCAGCCGGCAAATACGGGCTCCAACCCTCCACCACAATCAGCCGGGCCAACCGGAGGGAAACAGCCGCGGGGGACCCTTCGTCTGCGAGCATTTACGGCATCAAGCCGCTGATTTCGGCAGCGCTAGTCCCCCATCCGCGCTTTCAGACGGTTCTCCGCGAGAGGCAGCGACAAGCGCGCAGTCAGTCCGGGCAAGCCCATGTTGTTTTCCAGCTCCAAACGACCTCCCGCCAGGTGGGCAAAGTTGCGAGCCAGGACCAAACCCAGGCCAATACCCTGCTGCTCCTTAGCGTCGCGTCCGAATTGGCGCAGGACTTCAATCTGTGCAATCTGCTCAGCCGGCAGACCGGGACCTCGATCCATCACTTCGAATATATACGATTCCCCCGCGATGCGGCCCGACACCTCGACCGTGGTTCCGGGCGGCGAAAACTTGAAGGCGTTATCGACCAGATGCCCGGTAATTTGAGCCAAGCCCGGGGGCAGTCCGGCCAGAACGGCGCCTTCCAGGCGCAGCGCGAGATCCGCTTCCCGCTGGTAGTGCCGCGCCCGTTGGCGCAGACACGGTTCGAGAATCCCCGCGGCCAGCCAGATTTCCCGCGGCTCGGCACCCTGAACTCGGGCATTTTGTCCCAGCCGTTTTTCAAATTCCGCCCACAGCGACAAATCCTCGGCAAGTCCCAGCAATTGTCGTCCGGACCGCTGAATATTCTCCCCGTATCGAATCAGCTTTGACCGCGGAATTTCCTCGCCCGCCGTGGCCGCCATGATCAGAAGCTCCGAATATCCCAGCACCCCTGCGAGCGGCGTGCGGAGTTCATGGGGCAAGATTCGGGCCAGGAATTTTTCGACCTCGTGGCAGCGGGCTTCAATGCGCGCGGTTCGCGCCAAACGCACCGCGATCGTCGCGAGGAGATCTTCGGGTTCGAAGGGTTTTGTCAGGTAATCGTCGGCGCCCAAGGCCATTACCTGCCGCACGTGCGGCACGTCGATGAGAGCCGACAACACAATAAAAGGCAGCGTATCGAATTCGCGCTGGCGCCTCACCCACTGCAACAATTGCCAGCCGTCGCACCGTGGCATGCGCAGATCACTCAGCACGAGGTCGGGCCGAAGACGGGGCAACTCGGCCATCGCCTCGCACCCGTCGCGCACCGCCACCACGCGGTAGCCCGCCAAGGTCAGCGTGGTCTCAGCCAGCGCCCGGACATGCTCATCATCTTCAACCAACAGAATGGCAGCGGCCTTGCTCACGGTCATTTATACCGGAGGCGGGGTGGATCTCAATCTGTCTCCGCCGTGGAAAATTTCGTTTTCACTTTTCAAGCCATCACCTCCCTCAGTCCCGACGAGCGGCACCGGTGATAACTTGGGTGGAGCTTGAAGTTGCGAACCGTACTCCGGCAAAAACGTCGGCAAGAGGCCCAGTCGCCCCGCCAATCGGATAAAGTCAGGTTCGGTCTTTGCGCCGATCCGCTGGCCAATGCGGGCGCGAGCCTTGTAAATCCCGGACGCAGAAATTCCCGTAGCCGTCGCAATGGACTTTACTTCCTCTCCGGAAGCAAGGCGGCGCAAGATGCCGATATCCACCGCCGAAAGCGGCTTCACGGCGGATTTACGGCGGACGGTTTCCCGGAGCACGCGGCTCACCCGGGGCGTCATGGGAAATTTGCCGATCGCAACCTCCTTGAGCATGTCGCACAGGTCCTCGATCTGGGCGGATTTCTCAATGTACGCATGGGCTCCAAAAGAGTATGCCATCTCGATAGCCTCATCAGTCCCCAGTCCGCTGAAGACCACAATTCGGGCATCCCGATGCTGAGTTCGCAGGTAACTGAGCATTTCGATGCCGCTGAAATCCGGCAGCATCAGGTCCAACAGAACGATATCCACTGGCGTATGCTGGAGAGCCTCAATTGCCGACTGCGCGCTCGGCGCGGTGCCGGCTGCTACAAACGCGGGATCAGCCCCAATAATATCGGCGAGCAACGTCGTATAGATCGGGTGATCATCCACCACAAAGATTCTTACGGCTTGGTGAGCATTAAGCGCCATGGGAGTAAATCTTATTAACGCTGCGGAAAGCTCGAATGTCTTTTGTTCCGTTTATACGCAGATTATTGGGTGATTACACCTACTCCTACCCCGACGCTCTGGTTGAGCCCGATCTTCGCCATATAACGTAATAAATCCGCTGTAGTGAGAGCCCCGCACCGCCGCATCAGGGATTTGCGCACCCGGTAGGTTTTTTGCGGGGAGACATTCATTTCCGCGGCAATGGTTTTGAACGATTTGCCCGAAGCCATGAGCTCAAGAAGGAGAAGTTCCTGCCTCGCCAGCCGGCTGGAGGGTCCGGCCGCGGATCGCATGATGGCGGCGAGCAGTTGACTTGGGCGCTCGCCAAAATGCACCCCTCCCGCCCGGATGCGCCGCAAAGCCGTGAACACTTCCTCCAAGGGCGCGGATTTCTCGAGATAGCCCGAGGCTCCGTAAACCACGGCCAGGCGAAGCGAGTGGATCGAAGCCGAAGCCGAGAAAATCAAGACGCTGGGAGGGCGCGCCGTATGTCTCAGTTGCTGGAGCGCGAGCAAACCGCCTCGCCCGGGGATCAACAGGTCAAGCACCACGAGGTCGATCTTGCCCTCCTCGGCGGCCGCGATGGCGGGATCAGCGGAATCGCTGCCGCCCACCAGTTGAAAACCCGTGGACAACGTGAAAAAACTTTCCAAGAGCCCGCGCAGGGCGGCGTGGTCCTCCACGAGCCAGACGCGGCACAACGCCTGACTATTTTCGTGCCCTCCGTCCGGCGCGATGGGTTTGAGCAAATTGGCCGGCACCCCTACGGACGTAAGTAAAGATACGCGCCGGAGGAAGTTCAGGGTGGTTGAAATAATTACGTAGTCCCCCTCGCCGCGATCGCACTCTTGGCCTTGAGCGACTGACTCGAATTGTGGCCTTTGACGTGCCGGGCGCGCCGCCGACGATCGGCGACAAGCGAAACCGGTCGCGGCGAGGCATTCGGAATGCAAGCGATGTCGGCCCCGAGGGCGATCACCGGCTCGCCCGCGGCCCCACGCCGCGGTCCGGCCGGCCGGCGTGCGCAGGACGTCGAGAATTTCGGTCACATGACGCGCGGTTTCAACTTCCTGAAACCTGAGTTCGCCGAAGCTGAACAGGGGGTCGATCATGACGTGCGTCTGCTCCTTCATCGCCTCCACCTCGGCGCACACCTTCGCCTTGTAGCGCGGGGTCGAAGCGGTCGGGGGCACCGTTAGGCCAATCGAGCAGGAAAAGCGCACGAGCGGGGAACCAAGAAAGCGGAACGTCGCGAGGGCGTAGCGCGCAGACGAAAGGAGCGGGGGCGGGGAAGTAGTAGTTGGCCGTCACCACGCGCAAAAGCAAGACGGTCAACGCGATTTTACCGCTCGCTCTGGCCCTTCCGCCGCGGTTGATCCGGAACCTTCGGCGCATTCTGCGTGGATTATCGCCGGGCTGGACTGAGGGAGGCAAATGCGGGTTGCGCCGTGAGTAGGCCTGCCAAAGTTTAAGTCCCCGCCCTTGGTCCAGCCGGCAAACCCGCTGGTTTGCCCTTCCCTACTTTCACCCTAAATGTCGCGCGCCGTGGAATGTCCGCCCCACCCTTTATTCCGCCTCTCCCTGCCGCGCATGGGTCAGCTCAGTTTTGCAGGGCTGCTGCTCGCGGTGAAAATGCTGGGGGCGAGCGTCCCTTTTCGGGAACCCTTCGACACCGAAATTACCCCGGGCGGGCCCATGTCCGCCGCCACAGTGGTCGCGCAAATGAAACTGCCGCCGGGTTTTCGCATCACCGCGTTCGCCGCCGAGCCTGAGGTACGGCAGCCGATCGCGATGGCGACGGATTCGCGCGGCCGACTGTGGGTCGCCGAAAACTACACCTTTTCCGAGCGCAACGTCGGCTTCAACGATCAGTTGCGCGACCGGATTCTGATGTTCGAGGACCGCGATAACGACGGCGTCTTCGACCGCCGCACCGTTTTTTGGGACGGTGCGGAGCGGCTCACGAGCATCGAGATCGGCCTCGGCGGCGTGTGGGCGATCTGCCTGCCCAGCCTCGTCTTCATCCCCGATCGCAATGGCGACGGCATTCCGGACGGTCCGCCCGAAGTCGTGTTGGACGGTTTCGATCACCAAGCAGCCCGCCACAACGTTGCGAACGGACTGCGCTGGGGACCTGACGGCTGGCTTTACGGCCGACATGGCATCCTCGCGCCTTCGCTGCTGGGGGCTCCGGGCGCCGCCGCGGCCGACCGCGTGTCGATGGGCCCCGGCATCTGGCGCTTTCATCCGCTCCGCAAGACCGTGGAAATCGTGGCGCAGGGCGCCACCAATCCGTGGGGCATGGATTGGGACGCGCACGGCGAGGCATTTTTTATCAACACGGTAATCGGACACCTGTGGCACGTCATCCCCGGGGCGCATTATCGCCGGATGTTTGGGAGCGATCCCAACCCGCGTGTTTACGAACTCATCGAGCAACACGCGGACCATGTCCATTGGGCGTCCACGGAACGCTGGACCGACGCGAAAAAAGGCCTCACCGACGCCACCTCGGCTGCCGGCGGCGGACACGCGCACGTTGGTCTCCACATCTATCAGGGCGGCCAGTGGCCGGCGCCGTGGGCGAACAAGCTGCTCACGGTCAATTACCACGGTCGGCGCGTAAACGTGGAACGGCTTGAGCGCGCCGGCAGCGGCTACGTCGGTCAACACGAGCCGGATCAGTTTCAGTTTCCGGACGAATGGTTTCGCGGCCTCGATATCATCGCTGCGCCGGATGGCGGCGTCTTCGTGAGCGATTGGAGCGATGCGGGCGAGTGCCACGACGTCGATGGCGTGAAGCGCACGACCGGGCGGATTTACAAAATTTCCTACGGCCCCACCACCACCGCGCCGCCTGATTTGACGATGCTGAATCCGGCGGCGCTCGCGCGGCTCCAGACCAGCGGCAACGAGTGGCTGGTGCGGCAATCGCGCCAGGCGCTGGTCGATCGCCGGTTGGCCGGCGGCGACTTCAGCGCGGCGCTGCCGGAACTCGCCCGGCTGGCGGCCGACCAAGGCAACGCGTTACACCGGCTGCGCGCGCTTTGGACCTTGCAGCAGTTACAACCGCAAAGCGCCGAACAGCTCCTCGCCCATCTCGCCGACGCGGACGAGCACGTGCGCGCTTGGGGAATACGCTGGTTGGCCGACGATCGGCCGGCCGCGGGGCTGCGCCCAACGAAGCCCGTGCAGGAGCGGCTCGCCACGCTCGCAGCAAAGGATTCCAGCGGGCTCGTGCGCCTTGCGCTGGCTTCGCTGCTGCAGCGGGTCGCGCTGGCGGAACGATTACCCGTGGCAAAGGCCTTGCTCGGTCGCGCCGAGGACGCCGACGATCATAATCTTCCCCTGATGCTGTGGTACGGCGTGGAGCCAATCACCGCAGAGGGAACGGCGCTGCCCGAGCTCCTCGCCGGCGCGCGCCTGCCGCGGGTGCAACGTCTCGGTGCGCGACGGATTACCGAGCTCATCGATTCGGCGCCGGAACAACTGGACGCCTTGTTGACCGCACTCCTGCGCGCCGGATCCGGGCCGGCTTGGAGCGCGGTGTTGGACGGCATCGCGGACGGCACCGCCGGTCGTCCGCGCGCGCCGCAACCCCGGTCGTGGACGCAAGTCGCCGCCAAAGTAGCCACACTCGGTGATGCTCATCTGCGCTGGCGCGCCATGGAGTTGAGCGGTCTCTTCGGCGAAGAAACCGCGCTCGTGGCCATTCAAGCCATGGCGCTCGATGAGTCGGCGTCGCTCGCGCAGCGCAACACCGCGCTGCAAGCCCTGACGCAGTTTCGCGCCCCGGGCCTGCGGGCCGTCAGCGAAAAACTATTTCGGGTGCGGGGTCTTTCCACCACCGCCGCCGCCGGGCTGGCCGTGTTTGAGGATCCCGCCATCGGCGACTTGATGCTCACGGAATGGCCCCGGCTGGATGCGAAGGAAAAACCGGCCGTGATGGGCTGGCTCGTCTCGCGGCCGGCGTGGGCCCGAAAAGTGCTCGAAGCAGTGGCCGCCGGCCGGCTGCGCCGCGATGAGCTCAGCGCCTCCCAGACGCGACAAATTCGGCTGTTGGAGCAGCCAAAACTCACGGCGCAACTTGGCGCGCTTTGGGGTGAATCCCGCGCTCAGACCAGCAAAGAAAAGGCCGCCGCGTTGCAAAAGTGGAAAAGCCGGTTTCAACCGGATCTGCTGGCCCCCGCCGACCCAGTCCACGGCCGCATGCTTTTTCGCGGAGTGTGCGGTGGCTGTCACAAACTCAACGGCGAAGGCGGCGCGATCGGGCCGGAGCTCACGGGTTCAAACCGCGACAATCTGGATTACCTGCTGGAGAACATTCTTTTCCCCAATGCCACGGTACCGGCGGAATACCGGCAAACAACGCTCACCTTGAAGGACGGTCGCGTGCTGGCGGGAGTCATCAGCGCCCAAACTTCGACCAACGTGACGCTGCAGGCCGCGGGTGAATCGCTGACCATCCCGCTGTCGAACATTGAAAAAAACATCGGTTCGAATCTGTCGCTCATGCCGGAAGGATTGCTTGATGCGCTCGGCGAAACAGATGCGCGGGACCTGATCGCGTATTTGATGCGGAAATAGTTGCTCGAAGGATCGCGCGAGTCGCCGGCAAATCGCGAACCCTCGCGCACGCGCGCGAATGAAAAAGCAAGATTCGGAGTTTTTCTCCGCGCCGATGCTGGTATCGTTTCCCCTCGCTTTCGCCGCCATGACCCCCGTCACGACCACCTCTCACCCCGCTCTGCGGCGCAAATACGAGACGGAGGCGCAGCGTTGGCGGGCGCTGTTACAGAAGGATGCCGCGGCGGACGGGCACTTTCTGTATTCGGTGAGAACAACCGGAATTTACTGCCGACCCTCCTGCGCCTCGCGGATGCCCCTGCGCAAGAACGTTGATTTTCATCCGACATGCCAGGTGGCCGAAGCCGCCGGTTTTCGAGCGTGCAAGCGGTGCCACCCGTCCGGCCCGGATGCCGCCGCGCGGCATGCCGCGATGATCGTCAAGGCCTGCCGGCTGATCGATTCCAGCGACGAGATCCCGGCGCTCGATCGGCTGGCGGTGGTCGCGGGCATGAGTCGCTTTCATTTTCATCGCACGTTCAAGGCAATCACCGGCGTAACCCCCAACGTCTACGCCCGCGCTCAACGCGCCAATCGCGTTCGCCAGGAATTGGCCCAGCAACGAACCGTGACCGACGCGCTCTACCGCGCCGGCTTTGTTTCGTCCGGAAGATTCTACGCCGGGTCCTCAGCGATGCTCGGCATGCGACCGGCTAAATTTCGGCAGGGCGGCGCCGGTGAAACGCTCCGCTTTGCCGTCGGCGAATGCGATCTCGGTTCAATTCTCGTCGCCGCCTCCGCCACTGGCATTTGCGCCATCACGCTGGGGGATGATCCGGGGGCGCTCGTGAAGGCGCTACAGCAAAGTTTTCCGCGTGCCCGGCTCGTGGGTGGCGACGTCGCTTTCGAGCGATGGGTCGTGCAGGTCGTGGGCTGGGTCGATGCGCCGGAACTCGGCCGCGCTCTGCCCCTGGATATTCGCGGCACCGCGTTTCAAAGACGGGTGTGGCAGGCGCTGCGTGAAATCCCCCCCGGTAAAACCTTGAGCTACACGGAAGTAGCCCGGCACATCGGCGCCCCGAAGGCGATTCGCGCGGTGGCGAGCGCGTGCGCCGCGAACCAGCTCGCGCTCGCGATTCCGTGTCACCGCGTGGTTCGCCGCAACGGCGCCCTTTCCGGTTATCGCTGGGGCGTGGAACGGAAACGTCGGCTGCTGCAAAGGGAAGCCGGCGGAGCCGGCGCGCCGTAATCAGTCAAAGCGCAGCGAATACACGTCCGCATTCCTGAGCGCAAAACGCAGGCGCGCGACTCCCGGCGCCAATTTGGGATCCTGATCCCAAGCGACCACGGCGTCGACGGCATCTCCAGTCAGCGGCTTCGATTTTCCCACCACTTTGCCCGCGGCGTCGAGGGCTTCGACCGTCAGCGCTCCTCCCGGTTGAACCACGTAGTTGAGCAGGAGCTTCCGGCCGGCGTGATGCAATGGCTTCGTCGTCGCCTGCCCCCCGTGCCCCCCGCCGCGGAGCGCCACAAACCCATCCACGCGATACACAAAACGCCGCACGCGGCCCGGCGTCGTTTCGTAATAGTTCTCCGTGCCGTACACTGAAATTTCGTTCGGCTTTCCCGGGAGCTGCAGCATGCCCCAAACCATGTAGTTGCCGCGGTTGGTGTCGCGGTTCGCCGGCGCGCTGCGCGGGATCACTGGCGCGGCATGACGATGGAAGTTCCGGCCGTCGCGACTGGTCATGAAAATGGGTTCGACCTGCTGGCTCTTCGGCTCGTAGCGCGTGGGAAACCCCACGAACAGATGCGGAGCGCGAAAATATTTTTGGATCGCATTGGTGTAGAGATGCTCGGGCGGCAGCCCGTCGTTGTACCCGAGGTCAGTTTCGTTTTCCCAAGTGATGAAGTCTCGCGAAGTCGCGGTCCGAATCGCCCGCACTTTCGTGTCGCTGAAGTAGCGCCAATAGGCGCGATACTCCCGACGGTCCGCGTCCCAAAACGCGAGATTCTGGGAATCGAACGCGCCATTGGTGATTACCCGCTCTTCCTGCATCAGCTCCCAATGTTTGGCATCCGGCGAGCGAAAGGCCTGCACGCCGCGTCGGCCCGTTCCCCCGATTGCCTTGTAGCGCGCGTTGGCCGGCGCCGCCGGGTTGTCGTCGCGGAAGGCGGTGAAATTGTGCGTGCCGCCCGAGAGCCGTACGATGTTGTTGTCCCGCGCTCCCTGCCATTCCCACAATCCCAGTTTCGGCTTCGTCCAGCGGATTCCGTCGCGGCTCTCGGCGTAGCAGGTAATTTCCGGATGCGCCGGTTTTTTCGCGCGGTCGTGGTGCCAGCCACGATAAATCATGCGGAAGAGATCGCCGTCGGGAAATACGGTGTAATAGCCACTCGTGTTACCTTCCCAGGATTCGTCGGCGACAAAAACGACTTCGCGCGGTTCGGGCAGAAGCAACTGCTGGCGCACGTCGCCTTTCAGCTCCCCAAGCAGATAGTCATCGGCAAACAGTTCGAGGCGTT
>JBEENF010000122.1:0-9192 GCA_041192325.1 Verrucomicrobiota bacterium | reverse complement strand
AAAATCCGGAGCAACATGGCGGACAGGAATAAGAGGACGCATCTTGGGGGGCGTCAAGTGACGCGAAAAGAACCCACCCCGCGAAACGGGACCGGCCTGCTGCGGCGGCGGGCTCTCCAGCGGCAACGCACCTGCCACCGGGTTAAATCGTTGACCCCTGTATTTATCACCCGCATTTGGATTTCCATGGTTTCAACGGCGACTGAACGCCTCGTTTCACGGGCGGCGAGCGGGCTTCCCCGGGCGGAAACATGACGCGAGTAACCGGGCGGAATGCTCCGCGCCAGCGCGGTATGACCACGGATTTTCCCCGCCTCTCCCCCGCTCTGGCGTACTCTCCGCTACGCCGCACCACGCGAACTCTTGCTGGATGGGGTTCGGACCCATCTCTTTCGGTTGTTTTATCCTCTGCTCCGCGGCGGCCCATGAAATGCCGTTGCCTTGTTCACCTTGTCTTCGGCGCATGGGTGGCGCTGGTCTTCGCCGGTTGCGGTCCCCGCCACGCGCCATCCGGTTATCAGGGGTACTTGGAGGGTGAATTCATCTACGTGGCCTCACCCCTCGCGGGCCGGCTGGAAAAGCTGGCGGCGGCAAGAGGCGACCGGGTCGCGGCGGGCGCGCTCCTTTTCACTTTGGAACGCAACGCCGAACTTGCCGCCCAGCGCGAAGCGGCCGACCGGCTGCGTTCCGCCCAGGCGCGGGAGGAAGATCTGAAGAAAGGATCGCGGCCCAGCGAACTCGCAGCGCTCGAGGCGCGCTTGCAGCAGGCCCAAGCCGCCACGGAACTGTCCCAGCGTGAGCTGGCCCGGCAGGAGGCGCTGTTCAAAACCGGCGCCAGTCCCGCCAACGATTTGGATCGCGCGCGGCTCAACCATGAACGCAACCAGCGTACGGTCGAGGAGGTCGCCGCCCAGCGGGAAACCGCCCGATTGGGGGGTCGCACCGATGCGATTGCCGCGGCGGCCGCCGATGTCGCCGCCGCGACCGCCGCCAAGGAGCGCGCGGACTGGAACGTTGAGCAGAAGAGTCAGGCCGCGCCCGTGGCCGCCTTGGTTTACGACACCTTGTTTCGCGCCGGCGAATACGTGCCCGCCGGCAACCCGGTGCTGGCGCTGCTGCCGCCGGAAAACCTGAAGGTGCGCTTCTTCGTGCCGGAAGCGGATTTCGCCGCGCTCAAGGCGGGCGACCGCGTGCGGGTTAACTTCACCGGCGCTCCGGCGCGGGAGGCGCGGGTGAACTACTTGTCGCCAAGACCTGAATACACCCCGCCGGTGCTCTACAACCGCGACAACCGGGCGAAGCTCGTGTTCATGGTCGAGGCAACCTTCGACGGCGCCGCCGCCCGGGACCTGCATCCAGGCCAGCCGGTGGACGTCACGCGACTCGGTCGCTGAAGCACGGCCCGTTCCTCCCGTGCGCCCCAATCCGCCCCCCGAAGCGCGCCCCGATGCCGGCTGACCCTGCCCTGCCCTCGCCTGCCGCCGTCCCGGTCGACTACGCCATCGACGTCACCGGGATCACCAAACGATTCGGCGGAAAAACCGTGGTCAACGCCATTGATCTCCATGTTCGCCGCGGACAAATCTACGGGTTTCTCGGCCCCAACGGCAGCGGCAAAACCACCTTTATCCGCATGCTGTGCGGGTTGCTGACGCCCGACGCCGGCAGCGGCGCCTGTCTGGGTTACGACGTGCGAAAGCAGCAGGCGGAGATCAAGCGGCACGTCGGCTACATGACCCAGCGCTTCAGTTATTACGAAGACCTGAGCATTCGCGAAAATCTCGATTTCATCGCGCGCATTTATGCGGTGCCTGACCGCGCCGCCGCGGTGCAACGCAGCCTCCAGCGGCTGGGCCTGGAAAAGCGCGGCGCGCAGCTCGCCGGGCAGCTTTCGGGCGGTTGGAAACAGCGCCTCGCGCTGGCGGCCTGCCTCATCCATTCTCCCCAACTGTTGTTGCTCGATGAACCCACCGCGGGCGTGGACCCCAAGGCCCGCCGGGATTTTTGGGACGAGATCCATCAGCTCGCGGCCGAAGGCCTCACCGTGCTGATCACGACGCATTATATGGACGAGGCGGAGCGCTGCCACCAACTCGCCTACCTCGCCTATGGCGAACTGCTCGCGCGCGGCACGGTGGACGAGGTGGTCGCGGCGGCCCGCCTGACCACGTGGAGCGTTACCGGGCCGGATTTGCACCGCATCGCCGCCCTTTTGCGCAATCATCCCGCCGCGGAACAGATCGTGGCGTTTGGCGCCACCCTGCACGTCAGTGGACGCGATGGACCCGAACTCGATGCCGCGATCGCCCGCCTGCATGACAGCCAGCATGAGTGGAAAAAAATCCGCTCCGGGCTGGAGGACGTCTTTATCAGCTTGATGAAAACTGCGCGCGACAATTTCTCATGAGCGCCGCTTATTGCCCCCTGGGCTTCAAACGCAGCAGCGCGGCCCGAGGGAGGGCGTTCGCCTGAGGCTCGGCGACCCAACGGATGAGCCGCCGCCGATTCACCGCCCACCGCCTGTGGGCCATTGTGCTGAAGGAGTTTATCCAGATGCGGCGCGATCGCGTCACCTTCGGAATGATGGTCGGTATTCCGCTGATGCAGCTGCTGCTGTTCGGCTTTGCCATCAATTCCGACCCGCGACACCTGCCGACGGCGATTCGCCTGGGCGATCAGGGACCGTTTGCCCGGACCCTCGTGGCCGCACTGCGCCAGAGCGAATATTTTTCCGTGACGCGGGAGGCAGCGACGGAAGCCGAAGCGGCCCGGTTGTTGCGCCGCGGCGAGGTCCAGTTCGTCATCAACATTCCGGAGGATTTCTCCCGCCGTCTGTTGCGCGGTGAACATCCGACGGTGCTCATTGAGGCCGACGCCTCGGATCCCGCCGCCACCGGCCCGGCCATTGCCGCCGCGCGCATGCTGGCCAATTCCATTTTCGACCGCGATTTGAATGGCCCGCTCGCCCGGCTGCGCGGCAAGCCCAGCCCGGTGGATTTTCGCGTTCACGCGCAGTACAACCCGGAAAACATCACCCAGTACAATGTCGTCCCCGGGCTGATGGGCGTGGTCTTGACGATGACCATGGTCGTGATCACGGCCCTGGCGATCACGCGCGAGCGCGAACGCGGCACCATGGAAAACCTGCTCGCCACGCCCGTCCGCCCGATCGAGGTGATGGTGGGAAAAATCGTCCCCTATATCGCGGTGGGATACATTCAGGTGACCCTGATTCTGATCGCATCCCACCTTTTGTTTCATGTCCCCATGGTCGGCAGTCTGGTGCTCGTTTACGCGGTCTCACTGCTGTTCATCGCGGCCAACCTCGCGGTCGGGGTGACGTTTTCCGCCATCGCCAAGAACCAACTGCAGGCCGTCCAAATGGCGTTCTTCTTTTTCCTGCCCTCCATTTTGCTTTCGGGTTTCATGTTTCCCTTTCGCGGCATGCCCATCTGGGCGCAGTGGATTGGCAGCATTCTGCCGAACACTCATTTCCTCCGCATCGTTCGCGGGATTCTGCTCAAAGGAAACGGACTCGAGGACATTGCGCCGGAAATCTGGCCCCTGTTGATCTTCCTCGTGGTGGCGATGGGGATCGGCGTGAAACGCTACCGCCAAACCCTGGACTGAGGGCCCAACGGCGCGATTACGCCGTTACCGTTCCGGCGGGGTCCCGAGCGTGGCCAGTCTTTCCGCCACGTCTCCGGCCAGATGCAGCGTCTGGGTGGGATAGGCGAACGACAGCCCCCGTGCTTCAACCGCGCGCATGAGTTCCAAGTTCACCCGCTGTTTCACGGCCATCGCTTTCGGAAAGTCCGGACTTAAGCATTCGTACACCACCCAGATGTCCAGGGAGGACGCGCTAAAGTCCCGGAAGAACACCAGGACCCCCGCGGCGTCGACTTCCGGTTGGGCCGTGATAATCGCGCGAATTTCCTGCAGCAGCCCCTCCAGGTCGGCCGGCTTGGTCGCGTAGGTAAGACCAAGCACCTGCTCGAATCGCCGGCGCGTAAACCGCGACAGATTGGTGATGGTTTCCGCGGCGACGGTCTTGTTGGGAATCGTCATCAGCGACTTGTCCACGAGCCGGATGCGCGTGGACCGCAGCCCGATATCCTCCACCGTGCCGGTGTTGGGCCCGATGCGCACGACTTCGCCGATGGTAAAGGGTTGATCGACCGCCACGACAATCGCGCCGAAGACGTTCGCCAGCGTATCTTGCGCCGCCAAAGCGAAAGCGAGGCCGCCGATCCCCAGCCCCGCGAGGATGGCCTTAACGTCATAGCCGAGGTTCTGCACGATGAGCAAAACGCCGAGCACCACGAACACTGTCATCAGGGTTTTCTTGATCCAGGGCATGAACGCCGCGATCCCGAGCTGCTTCGTGCGGGCGATCTCCGATCCATGTTCGAGCAGCGCCAAGAGCGTTCGCCACAGCGTCCAAAATATGACCAGCAAAAAGGCCACGCGCGAGCCGTCGGAGATGTAGTCGTCAGCCTGGGGCGAGAGTTTCAGAACCTTCAGGGCGGAGAAGATGCCGACGACCGTCACGAAGGCGGAGGCGGGGCCTTCCAGCGCCCCGAAAAGTTTGTCGTCGAGCGTGGTCTCGGTCTTGGCTGCAATCTTTCGCAGTCCCGCGAAAACCAGCCCCGTGACCAGCCGTCGCGCCAACAATGCCACCATGAGCAAAAACAAGCTGATGGCGTAATGTGTGAGCGTATTCCCGCTTGCCCGCACGTGGAAGAGGGAGAGCGCGCCGTCGACCAGGTGCTCCAAAAAATCCGGTGGGCGGGTTTGCGCGCGCAGCGCGGCCGCCGCGGCGTTGGTCTTGTCGAACTCCGCCGCCGGAGCGCCGCGGCCGCCATCCGCCCCGGGAGGATTATTGGCCCCCGTCTCCTGCGCGCCGATGACTCCGTAGGTGGCAGACAGGAAGAGAACAACGCCCGCAAGCAGATGGAACCAGCGCGTCATAAACGAATGAACTCAGGGTGACGCGCCGGCGTTGTCAAAAGCTTTGGCCGGCAACGCTCCGCCGGGTCAGACTTCCCTCGCCGCCGAGTGCTTCTTCAGCTTCCGGCGCCGCCAGAATAAGCCGATGACAACGACGAGGACCCCGCCCACCGCGCCCATCCCATGCACGAGCCAGGCGCTGGGCACCGTCGCACCCGGAAAAAACAGATGATCAGTCACGATCATTTCGCCCGCAACTTTGCCCAGAATCGCGGCACCCACCCACACAATGATCGGATAGCGATCCATGAGCTTGGACAAAAGATTGCTGGTGAAAACCACCAGCGGGATGCTCAGGCCCAATCCGAATATCAGCAGCGCGAAACTGCCTTTCGAGGCCGCCGCCACCGCCAGGACGTTATCGACGCTCATCGTGATGTCCGCGACCAGGATCAGCCATACGGCCGACCACATGCCGCTCGCCGCCGTTCCGGAGCCATCCTCATCACCGGAGCCATTCGCCACCAGTAACTTTACCGCAATCCAGAACACGAGCACGCCGCCCACGAGTTTGATGTAGTCCATCGCCAGCAACTGGGCCGCGAAAAAGGTCAGAATGACCCGCAATCCAACCGCCACGGCGGACCCGAGCATGATCCCAATCAGACGCTGCTTCGGCGGCAGTTGGCGCACCGCGAGGGCAATCACCACCGCGTTGTCGCCCGCCAGCACCACGTCGATCAGTACAATGCTGAGAATGGCCATGGCCCATTCCCACGAGGTGGTGGGCTGGGAGGCGAGTGCGGCGGCGAAGAACATGGAGCGCAATGGATTTAGCCCCGGCCCAACCGTCAACGGGAAAGCTGCGGTCCGCTACGGCAGGAAACGCCGCGCCCACTCGGCTCGATTCGCCGGCAAGTCTCGCGCCGGCCCGAAGATCCGATAGCGCCAGCGCCCGATCACGCGATAAACCGCGTCACGCAACGAAGCCGGAAATAAGCGGAGCATCCTGCCCAGCGCACGCCCCACCCGACCGCAGGAGTGCAGCGCGCCGATCACCGCGGCGGTGCGAAGCAGCGGAGCCGACGACGGCGCGGACCAATCCGGTACATAGACCAGTGTTTCGAAATCGGTGAGCGGCAATCCGTGCCGCCGGAGGTACGCTTGGGCCGACGCGCTTTGCAAAGGCGCGAAGCGAAGCCGGCCCTCGCGGTCCAGTCGCAACAAACGCCGGACGACCCGGGCGCACAAGCCGCATTCGCCATCGAAGAGCACGACCGGGTCGGGGTCGGGGGACGGGGAAGAGCGGGTCGTCACGCCACGAGTCTTCGCGATCCAGGGCCCCGCGCAAAAGTAAAACGCCGGCGGCCAAGGGCGCGCCGGCCGTTGCACGATCCGTTTCGTGGAGGCTTAGTTTACCGCGATCTTGCGCGGCTTCAGGGCCTCCTGCTTGGGCAACGAGACCCGGAGCACTCCGTCGCGCAATTCCGCGGCGATCTTGCCCGCGTCGATGGCGTTATCGTGGGCCAACACCAGCTCGTACGGGGCGTCGGCGGTCTCCCGGTAAAGCGCAGTCCAGCCGGCCGGTTGCTTCCATGCCCGGCGGCCGACGAGCCTAAACTGGCCTTCCTCGGCGGTAATATCCACGCCGTCCTTGGCGACGCCGGGAAGGTAGACCGTCAGCCCAAAAGCTTCCGGTGTTTCCTTTACTTCGTAAGCGGGTTTTAGGGTGCGCCCAGCCTCGTTTCCGTTGCTGGCCGAGGCCGGCGTCCGCGCCGCCGAGGGGATGAGTGTATCGAGAAGAGACATGGTGGGAATGAGTTTGATTTTGAGAGGGAAAAACCGGTCGCTTACTTCACGGCGACGGTGATTTTCTTGGGCTTGGTTTCTTCGCGCTTCGGGAGCGTGACCGTGAGCACTCCGTTTTCGTAAGCGGCGGCAACGCGGTCGGCTTGGACCTGCTCGGTGATGCTGACGGAGCGGCTCAAGGAAAACGTCTGCTCATCGCTGCCATCGGCACCCGGCGATTTGCGGGTGGCCGCAATGGTGAGATACCCATCGACCATCTCGACATTGATATCATCACGGTTTATGCCCGGCAGTTCGGCCCGCACATAGGTGTTGTCCTTGTCTTCGTAGAGATCGACCGGGAACCGGTTGCCCGCCGAAGCGCCATTGAAATCGCCCAGCGCAGTTTCAAACAGCCGGTCGAGTTCACCTTCGAGGCCGGTCCACGGGGACTGAAAGCGGCCCAAACTGTGGCTCGGGCGGCGGAACGACGGATACGTATATTGGATAAGTCTCATGGCTGATTTGGGATGATGGTTGTTTCAAAGTAGCCTTTGCATACGCCGCACCAATTCCGCGGCGGCTTTAAATTTCTGCCGCCCAATAGTTTATAAGCCTTCGCTGCGGCGTGCTGAGCAATTCCGACTCAGGCTGTGCTGTCCCAGGCGGGAAAAAACGTCGCGCGGTCCTCGTCACCGTCGCGCGAGCGCCAACGGTGGGAAAGACCACCCAAGCCTGCTTGCATTCGCCCCCGCGGAAACAGCGGATTTGGTCGCGTCGTCGAGGTCGGGTAGTTGCGGCGGGAAACGGCACTGATCGCACCCCGCGCGACCCACGTACAGCGGTGGCCCGGCCCGCACGCGCCCACCTGCTGGAAAAAACGTGCCCACGCCCGCGAACCGTGGTTGCCTGCCCAACCAACCATGAATTTCGATTTTGACACCCCGCCCAACCGCCGCGGGACGGACTCGCAAAAATGGCAGAAATACGCCGGCCGGGACGTGTTGCCGTTATGGGTGGCCGACATGGATTTCCAATCACCGCCCGCCATCATCGACGCCCTCCATCGGCGCGTGGAACACGGCATCTTTGGCTATGCGCGGCCGGTGAAGTCCACCGTCGACGCGGTGGTCGACGCCCTGGCCGAGCGTTACCGGTGGACCATTGATCCCGCATGGATTGTCTGGCTGCCCGGTTTGGTCGTGGGGCTCAACGTGACGGCGCAGGCGTTCGCTGAAGCGGGGGACGAGGTGCTGACCATTGCCCCCGTCTACCCGCCGTTCATGAGCGCGCCGAAGAACAGCGCGCGTGTGTCCGTTTCCACACCGTGGGTGCTGGAAGGCGGCCATTGGCGAATTGACTGGGCGGCGTTGGAGCGGGCGGTGACGCCCCGCACCCGGCTTTTTTACCTGTGCAATCCCCACAATCCGCTCGCCCGCGTGTGGCGGCGGGACGAACTCGTCCGCCTGGCGGACTTTTGCGAGCGGCATGATCTGGTCCTTTGTTCGGACGAGATTCATTGTGATCTGATCCTTGATCCCAGCCTGCCGCACGTCCCAACGGCCGTTCTTTCACCGGAAATTGCCGCGCGCACCATCACGCTGATGGCGCCGAGCAAGACTTATAATGTGCCTGGTCTCGGCACCTCGATCGCGATCATCCCCGACCCCGCGCGGCGGAGCCGGTTCATTCGCGCCACCGCGGGAATTGTGGCCGAGGTCACCACTCTGGGTTTCACAGCCTGTGAAGCAGCGTATCGGGACAGCGAACCGTGGCGGCAGGCGCTGCTCGCGTACCTCCGCGGCAATCGTGACTACCTGCTCGCGACCCTTGCGCGTGAACTTCCGGGCATTCGCGTCGAAGCGCCCGTGGAAGCGACGTACTTGTTGTGGCTGAATGTCAGCGCCCTCGGCTTGCCGGTGCCGGCGGCCCATTTCGAAGAACATGGGGTGGGACTCAGCGATGGCGCGATGTTCGGCGCGCCGCGCGGCAGCCACGTCCGCCTGAACTTCGGCTGCCCCCGCGGGGTGTTGGTGGAAGCCGTGCGCCGGATGAAAACCGCCCTCGCCGCCTTGAGCTCGCGCGCCTGAAACGCAGGTTACCACCTTTCCCTTCCGCGTGCGTCTCGGCCCCTACCAACTTTCCTCCAACCTTTTCCTGTCTCCACTGGCCGGTTACACCAACCTGCCCATGCGGGTCACGCTGCGGGAATTGGGGGGACTGGGTTGGGCAACGACCGACCTCGTCAACGCCCGGTCGCTGCTGGAGCGTAATCCCACCGCGCTGAAGCTGGTCGCGTCGTCGCCCGAAGATCGCCCGCTCGCGATCCAACTCTTCGGCAGTGTACCCGCGGAGATGCGCGATGCGGCGGCACTGTGCGAGCAACTGGGAGCCCAGTCGGTGGACATCAACATGGGGTGCCCCGTGCAGAAGGTGGTTAAAATCGGCGGCGGC
>JBEENF010000121.1:0-9213 GCA_041192325.1 Verrucomicrobiota bacterium | reverse complement strand
CCAAGTGGACGGGCGACTATCCTGGTTTTGCGCAGATCGAGATCGAGAAGAACAACCCCGGCGCGATGGCGTTGTTCGTCAACACCTGCGGCGCTGACCAAAATCCGCTGCCGCGACGAAACGTCGCGCTCTGCGAGCGCTATGGAAAGATGCTGGCCGCAGGCGTCGCGGAGGCGTTGCAGCGGCCGATGCAACAGATCTCCACCGGGCTGCGGGCGGCCTTCGAGTATGTCGACTTGAGCTACCTTCACGTCATCACCCGCGCCGAACTGGAGGTGGCCGCGCAGGAACCGGCGGGCGTGCGTTCGCGCTGGGCCACCCGCATGTTGCGGCAGCTGGCGGCCGGGCAAACCTTTGCCCCGTCGTATCCGTATCCGGTTCACGCGTGGCAAATCGGCCGCGAAATGCTGATGATCGGCACGGGTGGGGAAACGGTGGTGGACTATGCGTTGCGGTTCAAAAAGGAATTCGGCGCGGGCACCTGGGTCTGCGGCTATACCGACGACATGATTGCCTATATTCCCTCCCGCCGCGTTTGGGAAGAAGGCGGTTACGAAGGCGGGTCTAGCCTTTATGAATACGGCCGCCCGGCGCTGCGCTGGGCGGGTGACATCGAAGAGCGCATCGCGTCCTCGGTCCACTACGTAGTGAGGCAGGTCCGGGCCTGATGGCTTGCGGCCAAAGGCCCTTGAAAGTTTAAGCGATTCTCAGCAAACCCTGCTTAGTTTTCCCTTTGTTTTGAGTTCGCCTCCGACATCCTCTGAGCACTCCGCCGGCGTGGAATAAACCCGCTGGTTTGCCGAAGAGCTTCAGCCACACGAGCCGGCCCTTCGTGCTTACCTGCATCGAAAATTCCCGACTTTGGCGGACGTCGATGACTTCGTGCAGGACTCATTCCTGAAGACCTTGCGCGCTCACAAAGAGGGACGGCTGACCTCGACGCGGGGGTTTCTCTTTCACGTCGCCCGTAACGCGGTCGTCAGTTTTTTTCGCAAGCAGAAGTTTATCTCGCCGATACCAGTAAATGATTTGGGTCTATTGTGCGTTTTGGAAGGTGACGCGGACGTGGTCGAAAGCGTCTGCAGCAAAGATGAACTCGAACTCATTACTGCCGCGATCGCCGACCTCCCGGATCGCTGCCGGCAGGTGGTCATGCTGCGAGTGCTGCGGGGCCTGTCTTCGGAGGAGGCCGCGCGGCAGCTTGGGCTCAGCGCGGCTACGGTGCGCGTGCAAATGTCCCGCGGCATGAAACGTTGCAGCCAATTTCTCCGGGAGCGGGGCGTGATCGCGGAGGCTAGCGCATGAGTGAGTCATCGCGAAAAGTTTTACCGGATTCCGAACCGATTTCTAAGGCGGTGAACGCCCAGGCGGCCGATTGGCTGGCCCGGCGAGAAAGCGGCTTCACCGCGGAGTAACATGCCCGATTCAGCCACTGGCTGCTGGCAGATCCGCGGCATGCCGCGGCGGTGCGGCCCCTGGAGGCGGCGTGGCGGTTGTTGCAGAAGCCGCATTCAACCGGGCAGGCGAATGTTGTGATGGCGGCGGTCGAGGCCCGCGTGCGCCTGCGACGGCGGCGCCAGCGACGGCGGCTCGCGGTGGGCTTTCTTGCCGCGAGCCTCGTGCTCGCTTTCGCGGTGCTGCGCGAGCGCGCCGAGCCGATCCGTCAAGTGGCAGGACGGGTCGAGGTGAAACCCGAGCGGCGCGCGCTGCCGGACGGATCGGTCGTCGAACTCAAGACGGGGGGCGATATCCTGGTGAACTTTACGCCGGGGCGGCGGGACGTGAGGCTGGTCCGGGGTGAGGCGTATTTCGCAGTCGCCAAGGACGCCGCACGACCGTTTGTCGTCACGGCCGGCGCCGTAACGGTGCGCGCGATCGGCACCGAATTTGCGGTAAGTGTGGCGCCGGCTGCGGTGGATGTCCTCGTGACCGAGGGCAGAGTGGCGGTGGAGCGCATAGTCGCCGATGCCAGCCCGGTCGTGGAGCCGACAGCGCCGACCTTCCTCGAGGCGGGCAATCGTACCGTAGTGCCCGTCGCATTGGTGGGCCAGACCCCGCTGGAAATTCAGCCCGTCGCGGCGCCGCAAATTGCCTCAGCGCTTGCCTGGCGGGTTATGCGCGTCGAGTTCACCGCGACGCCCTTGGGTGAGATCGTGGCGCGACTGAACCACCAGAATCGAGCCCAGCTCGCACTGGCAGACCCGGCGCTGGCCGACCTGCGGATCAGTGGCATTTTCTGGCTCAACGACCCCGACGGATTTGCCCGGTTGGTGGAAGCGAGCGCAGGCCTGCAGACGAAGAGCGACCGCGACGGGCGGATTGTCTTGTCCCGCCGTTAGAGGAACCGGCGGTAACGCTTTGGGAACGAGCGATCGCCAACTAATTTTTTCGGAACTGTAAACAGGATACGGCTCTCAGGCGTTTAGATAATCTCAACCCCCCCCCGTGGCGTCTGTTCACGGTCGTTGCCATGCCCCACTCAATATGCCGCCCGCTTGGGCTCATGCGATTAGCGTATTTACATCCTCTATGGATGCTCCTTGTCGGAGCGACGCTGGCCCGCGCAGGCAGCGATGTTGCCCGCCGCGCCTTCGATGTGCCTGCGGATCACGCGGAGCGTTCGCTCAAGGCGTTTTCAGAACAATCAGGCTGCGGCGTCATTTTCGTGACGGACGCGGTAAAAGGGTTGCGAACCAATCCGGTGAAAGGGCACTTCACGCCCGCCGAAGCGCTGGATCTGCTGCTGCGCAACACCGGTTTGGTGGGCAGCAGTGATGCCGCAACCGCAGCCTTCGCCGTGCGGCGAGCCAACCCCCCTGAATCAAAAAACGTCCTACGGGCGGCGCAGATAATGGCAGGCGACCGCCCGGCGAATTACGACCAGACGACGATTTTCAAAAACCACCCCATATGAACAATCGAAAGAACCTCATTACACTGGTGATTGCCTGGCTCGGCCTGGCAGCCCCGTCGACTCATCTGGTCCATGCCGCGGACGGCAGCGCCACTGGTCCGGCAGTCCAGCAGACCGGAAGTATCACTGGCCAGGTTAGCAACGCCGCAACCCGATCCTTTTTACAAGGCGCCGTCGTCAGGGTAGCCGGGACCAACCAGACGGCTATTACCGACCGGGAAGGCCGCTATCTCCTGAATAGCGTGCCAACCGCAAACGGCGAGGTGACTATCGAGGTGACTTTTGCCGGACTGGATGCCCAGCGCATTGCGTTGAGTGTGGGGCGCGGTGAGCGGGTGGTGCGTGACGTGGGTTTGACGTCGGAAATTTATAAAATGGACAAATTCGCCGTGGCCGGGGAACGCGAGGGAACGGCGAAGGCCGAGACGTTGCAGCGGCAGGCTCCAAACGTGAAGACGGTGGTTTCCTCTGATACGTTCGGCAACGAAGCTTCGGGGAATATCGGAGAGCTGCTGCAGCGCATCTCTGGTATCACGGGAAATTACAACGGACCCGATATATACCAAGTGACCATTCGCGGGGGCGGCCCGAATCTGAATTCAGTGACAATGGACGGCCAGCAGGTGTCCAGCGACGGGAATAATAGCACGGGACGGCAATTCTCATTTGCGCAAGCATCCTTGGGAAACGTCGAAACGATCGAAGTCACCAAGGCGCCGACACCCGACATGGACGGCGCTTCGATTGGCGGGAGCGTGAACTTCGTGAGCAAGAGCGCGTTCGATCGCGCGGCCGGACGGGTGTTTAACTACAGCGTTGGGTTTACCACCCAACCAGGGTATTCGGGTTACGCCGCCAAGTGGAAGCAGCCGGTCAAGGGCTACGGTCCGTCGATGAATTTCAGCTACTCGGACGTGCTGGGGGAAAATAAGAATATAGCGATCATGCTCACCGGTACTTTTCACAGTCAGCCGGTTGGCGGCACCATCATTACTCATGCTTTCGAACGCAAGAATGACCCCGGTCCGGTGTTTGATTATATGGTGAACCGCTGGGATGTAGCGGGTGCGACGCGGACGCGAATCGCGACAGGGTTGAAGCTGGACTATCGCTGGAGCAATAAAACCACGGTTTCGTTCAATACTTATTATAACTATTTTCACGAAAATAATGACACCCGGCAGCACATCCTTCAGACGGTCGGCGTTGCAACCGCCGCCACGCCACAAGTGCTGGCGACGGTGGATGCCGCTGGCAACCGTACCGGTGGCGGCTACATCAATCCTAACTACAGCAATGGAATCACCCGGGTGTATGCGCATCCAACGCTTTCCAGTAGCAGTCTATGGGTGGGGACGAACAACGTATCGGGCCGAACCTATCTTTTCTCACCGATGGTACGTCATCGTTTTGAGGGGCTGAATATCGATTACAGCTTCAGTTATTCGAACTCAGCCACTTACCAAGACAACGCTGCCGCGGACAGCAAGCCTGGCGGGCGCACCAAGGGCCGACTGGAAATGGCGCTCCGGAACATTGGCTGGACCGTCGATCGTTCTCAGTATTCGATCTACCCTGTCATTACCCAGACGGAGGGTCCGAATATGTATGACTTGAATAACTATTCGACGGCGCTGCTCTCTCAGATTAATATACGCGCATTCGATAGGGTCCTCGGCGGGAAGTTCGACGTGCAGAAAGAACTGGGTTTTGTCATGCCGACCTACGTCAAGACGGGCTTCTATGTGAAGCAGCAGTCGCGCAAAAACTGGCAGGGAACGCGGCGCTACAATTATACCGGCCCGGACGGGATTCTCGGCACGGCCGATGACAACAAGGACTTGGCGCAGTTTTTGGATCGCACCGGCATTATTACGACGGACGCGAAGAAGTACTACCAGGATCGGGGCGGCATTCCACCCTGGCCGTATTCCGATGGGGCGGCGCGCCATCTGTCGGAGCGGCCGGAATTGTGGAAGGAGGACGTCGCCTTTGGCGCCCAAACCAGATTGGAGTCGCTCAAGACCATCAGGGAGACGAATTCCGCCGCCTACATCATGGGTAACGTCCGGCTCGGCAAAGTGACCGTGCTATCCGGTGCGCGCGTGGAAGAAACCCGTGATAGCGGCGAAGGCCCGGTGAATTACATTTCACCGGCTGAGAAGGCGCGCCGAGCGGCTTGGGTCGGGCCGGTGTCGGACGCCGAAGCGCGGCGTCGCGCGGAAGCCCAATTTGGCGGCCGCGATACAAACGAAGGCCGGTATGGGGTCTTTTTGCCCGGCATCCATCTAAAATACGAACCTTTCGCTGGCTTGCTGACCCGACTTAGCTGGTCGACCGGAGTCGGTCGTCCAAATTTCGGAACGATCGTCCCAAACACTATCGCCGATGACGACAACCGCAGAGTAACGGTGAGCAATCCCGAACTAAAACCGCAGTATGGAAACAATTACGATTTGACGGCAGAATATTATTTTAACCCGCAGGGGATGTTCTCCATCGGCGTTTTCCGGAAGAAAATCGCCGACTACATCTTCACAGACAGCAGCCAAGTAGTCAGCGCCGGAGCGGACAACGGTTTTGACGGCCAGTATGCTGGCTACACCCTGACCACGCAGGCCAATGGAGGCTCCGCCAAAGTTGAAGGAATTGAGGTCAGCTATCAGCAGCAGTTGAGTTTTCTGCCCGGTTGGTTGAAGGGCTTTGGGGTGTACACGAATTTTACTTCGCTGAAAACCGAAGGAAATTATGGCGGAACCACAGTGCTCACGAACAATAGCCTGGCAGGCTTTGTCAATAAGACCGGCAATGTTGGGCTGAGCTATCGCGGATATGGCCTTGATCTGCGGTTGCAGGCGATTTATCGCGGCAAGTATTTGACCAGCAATTCAACCACTCCCGCGCTGGTGCAATACCAGAAAGCCAAGACCAGCTGGGCTTGGAAATCGAAGTATGCCATTTCGAAAAACGTCAGCATGTTCTTTGATATAGAGAATATATTCGAGGTGCCACTCGACACCATCTATGCGGCCTATGAAGATCGCGTTATTCAGAGCCGCACCTTCCACGCCAAAATCGTGGCGGGCCTGACGGGCCAGTTTTGATCCCCGGCGCCGCTCGGCCATAAGATATCGGGCGGTCGCTTTTCTTACCCGGGCCGAGCGCATGGATGCCGCCACTTTCGGATCAGGCATGGCTGACGGTGGCTGCTCTCTGCGTTTGCCGCGTTCCGTCGCCGGTTTACCATGATCGAGGGCGCAATACTTGGTTGCGTCCAATGACATAGTGGACGTTTCATCGCGTTTCCCCTGGCCAGGCCGGTCAACAATCAGGACCTCGCACAGGTTTCCGACAGCGCTGAAACCTTTACGACGGGGCATGCGCCTATTCGCCCATCTGGGAAACATGTGTTATGTACCGCTCGACACTTCCAGGCGGCCAACCAAGATTTTTTAGCCAATCGGGGCGGTGATCTCCGCCGGCTTTAGGCTACCCCTCCTCTCTCCAATTTACCCATGAATTTCCCCTCTTGTGCTCCTGCGTGTCCACTTGGATTGGGACCTTCCCGGTTCTTAATTCTGCGCGCCCGAATCGGGCATCCCCGATGGGCCTTGGCGTTGCTGCCGCTTGCCGCGCTACTCATCGTCACGGCCCGTAGCCAGCCAGTCACGCCGGCGGACGAGGCGTTTCTCTTCACCCCCGCCGGTTTCGAGCGCGAAGGGCAGCCGCTCTGGGCCAGTGGCCCGGAGACCGGTCAGCTGCAAATCGTCGTGCGGGACGGCGAGACCAATCAGGTGACGCCGTGCCGCGTCAATGTGGTTGGGCCCGATGGAAATTTTTACCAGCCGCCGGCCAATCATTTATCGCTCTATGCGCTGACTGGCTCGTGGCCCAAGCCGGGCAGCAAGGGCAACCGCATCGGCAAGGCCCCGTTTCGCTACGTCGGTCGCTTCTTCTACACGACGGGGGAATCGATGGTGGCGGTACCCGCCGGCTGGGTGCGCGTCGAGGTCTGGAAGGGGCTGGAATATCGCCCCGCCACGGTCGAGACGCAGATCACGCGAGGCCGAACGCAGCGCGTCGAGGTGACGCTCACGCGCGCGGCCCCGATGGCGGCGGCTGGTTATTACGCCGGCGACTCGCATCTGCACCTCCCCCGGTTGAAGGACGAGGACGATCGCCTCCTCCTTGATCTGATCGAGGCGGAGGATTTGCGCTACGGGTACGTGCTGACGTACAACGAACCCGCTGGCCCCTATTCCGGCTTCATGAACAAGCTGGATTACCCGCAAACCGGCATCGGCGCGCGGACGATTCGGTCGCGGGGCAATTATCACATCATGTCCGGGCAGGAGTATCGGAGCGGCACCTACGGTCACCTCAATCTCTACTTTCTGGACGACCTGATTTATCCCGGCAAAAGCTTCAACGCGGGCGAATGGCCGGTCTACGGCGAAGTGGGGCGAGAAGTCGCGGGCCGCGGCGGCTTCACCATCATGGCCCATGGCGGCTACGGGCAGGAAATCTGGGCGGACGCCGCGCTCGGCGCCATCAGCGCGGTCGAGTTGCTCCAGTTTGGCGTTTATCGCGGCATCGAGTTGGACGGCTGGTACAATATGCTTAACAGCGGCTACCGTTTTCCCGCGCAGGCCGCTTCGGATTATCCGCCTTGCCGCACGCTCGCGGATTGCCGCACCTACGTGTATCAAGCCACGGCGCCGACGATGGCCGAATGGCTCCGCGGAATTTCCGCCGGCCGCAGTTTCTTCACCACCGGTCCGCTCGTCCTGCTCGAAGTCGATGGCGAAAAACCGGGCGGACAGATCCGCAAGACGGGCAACGGGCCGCACGCGGTAAAAGCGCGGCTGCGCGTTCGCTCTGAAGTCACTCCCGTCACGGATATCGACCTCATCGTGAACGGTCGCGTGGTGGAGCATCGCGCTTTGGCGCGGGCGGAAGGCCAGGGCCGGTGGATTGAAATCGAGCGCGAGATTGCGGTGACCGAATCGTCCTGGATTGCGGCGCGCGCGTATTCGCAGGCGCCGATCCGGCAGCCGGATGCTGAGGCCCATACGAATCCGGTTTTTGTTTATCTTAACAACCGGGCGCCGTTTCAACGCGCCGCGCTCGACGCCTGGGTCAAGCGCATCGACGAGCAAATTGCCGTCCACAACAAGCGCTCTTTTCCGGAACGCGCGAAGGTGCTCGCGTATTTCCAGAGCGCGCGGGACTTGCTGCTCAAGATCCGGGCGCAAGGCGGGCTGGCGGCGGACGTGAACCCGGCGAAGCTCTCCCTTGAGCAGTCGCGGCCTCAACCGGGCGACCGCAACCTGGCGGCGGATGGCAGCGTGGCGGAGCCCACCGAAGCCGAGTTGAAGACGTTTCTCGCCCCGACGCCCCCGCCGACGCCGGAAGCCATGCTGGCGTCGTTTGAAACTGCCCCGGGTTTTCGGATGGATTTGGTGGCGGCGGAACCGCTGGTGCGCGACCCGATCGCCGCGGCCTTCGACGCGGACGGCAATCTCTACGTGGCCGAAATGACGGACTATCCGTACAACGGCAACGCGCCGGTGAAGGTCGCCTGGCAGGAGAAGCGACCGCCGACGGACGGCAAGCCGCGGGGCACGGTTCGCCTGCTGCGCGACACGGATGGGGACGGACGTTTTGACACGAGCACGGTGTTTGCGGATGGCCTTCTCTGGGCCGGAGGCATCCAGCCGTGGAAGGGGGGCGTGTTCGTGGCCGCGGCGCCAGACATCTGGTATTTCAAAGACACGGACGGCGACGGGAAGGCAGATATTCGCGAAAAAGTGTTCACGGGTTTTGGGACGGAAAACCAGCAAGGCGCGGTGAACAGCCTGATATTTGCGCTGGATCACCGCATCTACGGTTCGACCTCGGTCAATGGCGGCGAGATTCGTCCCGGCAACGATCCCGCGGCGAAACCCATTTCGATCAAAGGGCGGGACTTCCGCTTTGAGCCCGGATCGGGTCGCTTCGAACCGCAGACGGGAACGAAGCAGTTCGGCATGTCGTTCGACGATTGGGGCAATCGTTTTCTGTGCACCCAGGCCGAGCCTGCGCTCCACGTGGTGCTGCCGCTGCGTTATCTCGAGCGCAATCCGTACTTCACTCCGCCCGTGACCATTTACCGCACGACCCCGCCGCCGACCCCGGTGCACCGCATCAGCCCGATCGAGCGCTGGCGGCACATCCGCAGCAGCCGGCGCGTCGCGGAAAACGAGCGGCCGGCGGATGGCGCCGGCGTGAGCCATCACGTCATCGATGCCGGCGCGGGG
>JBEENF010000120.1:0-9233 GCA_041192325.1 Verrucomicrobiota bacterium | reverse complement strand
CGGCCCCTAATACTTCCTTGGGTGAGCGCGTGAGCAAAAAACCGAGTCGTGATAGCGCCTTCTCACGCTCTGCCCTTGGCCACGTGACCCTGCGGGATCGGCTCCAAATCTGTCAGCGCTGGCCCATTTACGACCGCTCCAAACCGGTCGAACCGGGAGCCATGGACCGGACACTCCCACATTTTCTCCGAGTGGTTCCAAGTGACAATACCGCCCAAGTGGGGACAGACCGCCGAGCATTCGTGGAGCGCGCCGTGGGGGTCGCGGTAGACCGCCACTTTTGAGAGGCCGTGGCGCACCACCGCGCCGCTGTCGGGAGGAATCTGACTTTCGTCTTTGGCGGATCCGGGCGTGAGCCAGTTACGGTATTGCGAGGCGGCGTTGCTGTTCTCATCGGTGAATTCTGCCGCCGCCTGTGGTGTGACGCGTGAAGGGTTGTAGAGATCCGTCCAGGGATTCGCTCGGCCCAGGATAAGATCCGTAATCAACATGCCGGCGATCGTTCCGTGGGTCATGCCGTGGCCGGAGTCTCCCGTCGCGATGAAAACGTTTTCACTATCCATCGGATTGCGGCCGATGAACGCCAGGCCATCAACCGGCTCCATCACTTGTCCCGACCAGCGGTAGACGAGGTCCTTGATCGAAAAGCGTTCGCGGGTCCACCGTTCAAGCCGGGCGTACCGTCTTTCTGCGTCGTCAGCCTGACCCGTTTTGTGGTCCTCCCCGCCGACAATCAGAATATCCTGTGATTCGCCCGGCGCTGCGCGCTGCAGCCTCACGTAATGATAGGGATCGGCCGTGTCCCAATAAAGTCCGGGGGGGACCGAACCGCTGTCGACCGACACCCCGATGGCATACGTTCGGTAGGGCGCTTGTTTCGTGTGGATCACCACCCGGTCATTGACCGGAGTATTCGTCGCGACAACGACGGCCTGTCCCAGGACCGTTCGGCCGTCTGCGGTGCGAACGCGGGCCGATTTGCCGCCTGCCATTTCCTGTGCCTTGGTTTGGGTGAAGATTTGGCCGCCATCGCGCACAATTGCCGACGCTAACCCCGCAAGATATTTGGTCGGGTGAAATTGACCCTGCCGGGGAAAGCGTAAAGCGGGGCCGGTCTGGAAGTCCCGGAGAGGGGCGTGCTCCAGCAATTCAACGCCGCTAAATCCCACCCGCTGCGCCGCCGCCAGTTCGCGTTCCAATTCGGCCCGATCCTCCCCGCCTGCCGCGAACAGGAAGCCGTCGAGTCGCGCAAAATCGCAATCGATCTGCTCGGCCGCGACGATCTTTTCGATTTCATCAATTGCCGCCGCGTGGCTTTGCGCCGCCAGTTGGGCGCCCCGGGCACCGTGAAGGCGCTCCAGTTCATAAAACCGGTCGTCGAGCGCGGAGGCCAGGTGCGCGGTGGTGCGCTCGGTTTCGCCACTTAGAATCGCGCCGGTGTCGAGCACGACCACGGATTTGCCGGCCCGCCCGAGCCGATACGCGGTCGACAACCCGGAGATTCCGGCGCCCACCACCACCACATCGGCCTCCACGTCGCGGTCCAATGGGCTAAAATCAGGTGGCCGTGCCGTCGCCATCCAGATCGATTGTGAAATTCCAGTATGCTTTGAATTGTTGGCCATGGGGAGCCGCGCGTCGCGCAGCATCTTAAGTTACTCACGGGCAGCCGTTCGGGTATCGGGGCGGGTCCCTCTCCGAGTCTCGGGGTTAGCGCTGCGTCTTCGTCGAGCGTGCACCTAGGGGACTTTGCGGGAAGCAAAACTCCACCCGCAGGTTCGGGAAGAGGGCCCCTTGTTTGCGCCGATCGCGACAGTTATCGTGGCCAATGAGAGAACGTGCCTTCGCGGTTGGGCTCGCGCTGCTGATAAGCGCGGGAAGCGGCTGCTATTCCATGCGCCCTTCCTCGGGTTCGGGCCAGACCGCTGGCGCGGGAGAACCCCGCCTCGATCCCGCGGCGGTCGTGGTTCCCGCGGGCTATCACGTGGAACTCGTTGCGGAACGCCTTAATTTTCCGGTTGGGGTCGCACTGGATGACCAAGGTGGGATCTTCGTGGTGGAGTCAGGCTATTCTTACGGCGAGGTATTTGCCGAACCGCGATTGCTCCAGATCCGGAATGGCGGTCAGACGGTGGTGGCTTCGGGCGGGCGAGGGGGGCCTTGGACCGGAGTCGCTCTGCATGAAGGTGAATTTATCATTGCCGACGGGAACGTCCTGCAGGGTGGACGAATCCTGCGCGTCAACCGAACGGGCCAAATCTCCGAACTCGTGACCAACCTGCCCAGTTTTGGGGATCATCACACCAATGGGCCCGTCGTGGGCCCGGATGGCTGGATTTATTTTTCGCAAGGAACGGCCACGAACTCCGGGGTGGTCGGGGAGGACAACGCAAAGTTCGGCTGGCTCAAACGGCGGCCCGAGTTTCATGACGTGCCCGGGCAGGACATCACATTGACGGGCGAAAATTTCCCGTCCGCTGACGCGGTGGGCGCGAACGCCGGCCGGGGGGTGCAAACGGGGGCTTTTCTTCCATTTGGCGTCGCTTCACAACCGGGCCAAACCATCCGCGGAGCGGTGCGGGCCAGCGGAGCCGTGCTGCGGGTGAGACCCGCAGGCGGCGAGCCGGAACTCGTCGCTTGGGGGTTTCGTAACCCTTTCGGTCTCGGATTTGCGCCCGATGGGATTTTGTATGCGGCGGACAACGGATACGACGACCGCGGAAGTCGGCGGGTCTGGGGGGCGCCTGACATCTTTTGGCGGGTGGAGCCGGGGCTGTGGTACGGCTGGCCCGACTACGTCGCGGGAGTGCCGATTACGGATCCGCAATTCCGTGGGCCCGGCCGCAAACCGCTGCGCTTCCTCCTGGCCAATCACCCGAACGTCCCCCCCGCGCCCAAGGCAAAGTTCGCGGTGCATGCTTCCGCTGATGGTTTCGATTTTTCGCGTAATCCCGCCTTTGGCTTTGCGGGCCAGCCATTCGTGGCGATTTTCGGCGACCAGGCGCCCGATACCGGCAAGACCCTTGCGCCTATTGGCGGCCGTGTGGTTCGGGTGGATCTCGCGACGGGGGTGATCATGGATTTTGCCGTGAACCGCGCGCCGCGGGAGGGCGCGGGTTCGAAGGTCGGGGTGGGGGGATTGGAGCGTCCCGTCGCCGCCCGTTTCGATCCGAAGGGCGAGGCGCTCTACATCGTGGATTTTGGGGTGATGCAGATGAGCGCCAAGGGGTCGGAGCCAAAACAGCACACGGGAGCGCTCTGGCGAATCCGGAGGGCGCCATGAAACGCGTCTTCCTAAAACTGGGTTTGCTGGGATGCGCCCTCGCGTGGGTCGCGACGGGTTGCGCCACCGCCCGGCGCACCGAGCCGGTGGCGCCGCCGCTGGACATTGCCCAGGCCCAACTCGCCCGCGGCCAAGTGGTCTTTTATCAGCAGTGTCACCTCTGCCACCCCCATGGGGCCGGCGGCTTGGGTCCGGCGCTCAACAACAAACCGCTCCCGGGCTTTTTGATGAAAACGCAGGTGCGTCTTGGGCTTGGGGCGATGCCGCGCTTCGGGAAGGACAAAATTCCCCCGGAAGATTTGGACAACTTGGTCGCGTATCTAAAGTTGCTGCATCGCGTCCGGCCCAACCCCGGCGCTGTGTCGCGCTGACTGGCTGCGGGATTCGAGTCGCCGGCTGCGTTGGCGCGCCTCGTCCCGGCCGGAGGTCTCGGGGCCAGGTGAAAAATTATCGGTGACGCAAGGGTAAGGGCGCCGAGGGCCACCGCCGCGATCTTGGTCGCAGCGAAAGCGGCCGACCCTGCGTGGCCGGCGTCCGAACCGAAAATCGGGCGCAAACTCCGGCGAGGATCTATTCTTTGGGCGTGCTTCCCCCTGCCGCGCGGTGAATATAATGGCCGCATGAACACGAATCACCACGTCCCGGTGGCGTCAACCCGGCGGCAATTCGTGGGCCGGCTGGCGCTCGCCGGCGCGGTTCTTCCCTTGACCGGTTTGGTCAGCCCCGCGGCGCAGAAAAGCCCTCCGGTGGCGGAAGCGGCGAACCCGGGTCCGACCTGCCTTCATGTATTCGCCAAAGCGATGCAGTGGCTTTCGTATGCGGACACCGCGGCGATGATTGCGGACGCCGGCTACGGCGGGATCGATTACACCGTGCGCCCGGGCGGACACGTTTTGCCGGAGCGCGTCGAGGAGGATCTGCCGCGCGCGGTCGACGCTGCTCACCGGGCGGGACTGAAGGTCGAGCTGATCACCACGGGAATCAACCAGCTCGATAAACACGCGGAGACGACGGTGCGCACCGCCGCGAAGCTGGGCATCAGGTATTATCGCTTCGGGAATTTCGACTACGACCTGCGGCTGGGAGTGTGGGAGTCCTTGCAACGGCTCAAACCGGTCTTGAAGGACATCGCGGCGCTGAATCAGGCGCACAGCATCCACGGCGCCTTTCAGAACCATTCCGGCTTGCGCATCGGAGCGGGCGTGTGGGATCTGCACGAGTTGTTGCGCGACCACGACCCGCGCTGGATGGGTTGCGAATATGATATCTGCCACGCCAGCGTGGAAGCCGGTCTGTCATGGTCCGTGCCGCTGCGGCTGCTGGCGCCCTGGATTCGTTGCTCCAATCTGAAGGATTTCAAATGGACCCAGGTGGGCAACAAACCGGCGCCCGACTTCGTCCCGCTCGGCGATGGCGTTGTCGAGTTTGACCGGTATTTCAAACTCGTCCGGGAGCTCCGCATCGGCGGGCCAATCTCCGTGCATCTGGAGTATCCGCCGTTCGAACGCGCCCGACCGCTGCCATCCGCGGCCGAAAAGCTGCGCCAGTTTCCTCCTGCGATGCGGAAAGATCTCGCGGTGCTGCGGCAGCTGATGGCGAAACATCAAATGAGTTGAGCGAAGAACGGGAGCGGGCGGCGCCGGCTTTTAGCCTTTGCGAATCGCGGTCTCACCCGGCTCAGTTCGCCGAAGGGGATGCCGGGCTGAAGCGGCGGACGTCTGCGCGATTGACGCCTGGCGAGCCGCGCCAAGCATTTGGATCCGATGAAATCCAAGCGCAAAACCCTCCCTCGCCGCGCGCGAACGGCGGCGCGGGCCACGCCGCGCAAAGCGGCCAAGACCCGCGTGAAGATCTCCGCCTTGCATCCCGCGGGAGTTCCCGTCGCCGATGTTGGCTACACGCCCGGCCTCCTCGCCGAGGGCCGGCGGCTGATTGTTGTGTCGGGTCAGGGACCCGAGGACATGCACGCGGACATGGAAACCCAATCGCGCCAGATTTTCGACCGCATCGCCAAGGTTCTGGAAGCGGCGGGCGCCACCATGAAGAACATCGTGATGCTGCGCGTTTATTTCGTGCACCTCGCGCGGGCTTTGCCGGCGTATCGCAAGGTGCGGAAGGAATATCTCTCCGCGCCTTATCCCGCCTCCACGGCGGTGGGCGTGACCGAATTGGCGCATCCCGATTTGGAACTCGAGATAGAAGCCGTGGCGGTGATCTGACGCGGGTGCGCCTCTGCGGGGGAGGACGGCGGAGTCTTTAACCCGGGTTCGTCCCGGCTTAAGGCGGGACGAACTACCGCGCCGTCTTCTCGTGGAGGTTCGGCAGGAATGCCGTGGCGAGTCCGATGAGCGGCAGGAAGCTGCAGACGCGGAAAACGTAATCTATATTTGTATGATCGGCGAGTTTGCCCAGCAACGCGGAGCCGACTCCCGCGATGCCGAAGGCGAAACCAAAAAACAGTCCGGCGATCATGCCCACCCGGCCGGGCACCAGTTCCTGGGCATAGACAAGAATGGCCGAAAAAGCGGAGGCGAGAATCAAGCCGATGACCACGCTCAACACGGCAGTCCAGGCGAGTCCGACATGGGGCAGCGCCAGGGAGAACGGCGCCACTCCAAGAATTGAGGCCCAGATCACGTATTTGCGGCCGATGCGGTCGCCGACGGGTCCCCCAATGATGGTGCCCGCCGCAACGGCGAACAGAAAAACAAAAAGATAGATCTGCGCGTGCGAGACCGGCACGTTGAACTTCGCGATCAGATAGAACGTGTAGTAACTGGTGAGGCTCGTGAGGTACAGGTATTTGGAAAAAATGAGTACGCCGAGTACGGCCAGCGCGCGGACGATCTGCCGGGAGGTGAACGGCACGGCGGTTTCACTGGCGGCAGCCGCACTGCGGACCAGCCGCTCCGCCAGATGACGCCGATACCAGTTGCCCACCCTGACCAGCAGCACGATGCCGCCGAGCGCGAGCGCGGAAAACCACAAAATGTGAGCCTGGCCGCGCGGCGCCACGACGAGCGCGACCAGCAAGGGCCCGAACGACGTGCCGAGATTACCGCCCACCTGAAAAAACGCCTGGGCAAAACCATGGCGGCCGCCGGAAGCGAGCCGCGCGAGGCGTGATGCTTCAGGGTGAAAGATCGACGAACCGATGCCGACCAGGGCGGCCGCGGCCAAAACGGTGTGATAATTCGGGGCCGTCGCCAGCAAAACCAAGCCGACCAGCGTCAAGCCCATGCCCCAGGCCAGCGAATACGGATGGGGCCGCCGGTCGGTGTAGGCGCCGATGACCGGTTGCAGGAGCGATGCGGTCAGTTGATTGGTGAACGTGATCATGCCAATCTGCGCGAAACTGAGCTGAAAGGATTCCTTCAGCAGGGGATAGAGCGCGGGGATTAGCGACTGCAGCGTGTCGTTGAGCAGGTGCGAGAAACTCAGCGCGACCAGGATATTGACGACGGTCTCTTCGGCCCGCGCAGGCGCGGCAAGAGGAGCAGGCGAACGATGCATTCGGGCACTAATTGCGCTCGGCGTCCGCGCAGCGCAACACCCCAAAAAAGTTTCGCAGCAGGCGCGGGACGCAGCCGGCGTCGGCGATCACTCCTGCGCCGGCAGCAGGCGCACGCGATGGTTGGAGCTGTCGCCGACGTACACGTTGCCGGCGGAGTCGACGAACACGCCATGCGGGCGGTTGAGCTGGCAATCCCGGGGCGGGCCGTCCGGGCCCTCCCCGCGGCGGCCGTTTCCGGCCACCGTCTCGATCAGGCCGGAGCGACGAATGACCCGAATCGTGTGGCTTTCCGTATCAGCGATGTAGATATCGCCATTGGGCGCGACTGCCACGCCCTTGGGGCCGGAGAGAAGCGCCGTGGCGGCGGGAACGCTTTCCGCGGAGTAGCCGCTCTTCCCGGTGCCCGCGAGGTGCCGCACCAGCTTCTTTCTCAGATCGAGGCGGTAGACCGCGTTTCCTTCGCGCAGCGCCAGAATCAACGACTGGGACGAAGATTCGAAATCAAGCGCGCGGGGGCCGTTGACCGTCGCCGCCGCGAACGTGGAGCCGTCTTTGGTGGGAAGCCGTTCGCCGTTGCCGAGGAGGGTCGTGACAATACCCGTGGCCAGATTCACCTGCCTTACCCGGTGATTGGCGATATCGGCGATGTAGAGTTTTCCCGCGTCATCCAGCGCGATGGAGTGTGGTTGGGTGAACCGCGCCTGCGTGGCGGGGCCGCCATCGCCGCCGTACCCGGACTGGCCGGTGCCCGCGATCGTGGTGATGATGCCAGTCCGCGCGTCGATCCGACGGACGACGTGGTTCAACCGCTCCACGCTGTAGAGATTTCCCGCGCGATCGAAACGAATCTCGTAGGGCTCGTTACACAATGCGAGCAGGGCGGGGCCGCCATCGCCCGCATAACCTTTTCGGCCGGCGCCCACCACCGTGGAAATGATTCCCGACTTCAGATCGATGCGACGAATACGGTGGTGTTCGACTTCGCACACATACAGTGCGCCATCGGGACCGATGGTCAGACCGAACGGCTGGCCTACGCCGGCGGCGGTCGCGGGCCCGCCGTCGCCCGCGTCGGCGGCTTTGCCGTTGCCGGCAATGGTGCGGATTTCAGCGCCGCCGGCCAAGACCGGGAGAACGAGCAGCGAGAACGAGAGGAGGGCGACACGGATGGGCATGGCTGGTTGGTCGCGAAGCGTGCCGCCCCTTGGACCCGGAGAAAAGCTTTTGCCGCGTCCTGAGCGGCGAAGCCGCCGGCAGCGGCCGGTAAGTCGTATGGGGAATGGACCGACCTGTGGAGAATTCGCGCGGGCGCCATACTCGGTCGCATGACTGAACCGCCCCCCATACTCGTCGCTGAAGACAGTGACGACGACTTTGTGCTCTTTCGGCGCGCCCTCAAGGAAGCCGGCGTCACCAATCCCGTGCTGCGGTTTCGTGACGGCTCGCATCTGATCAAGTTTCTGGAGCAGACGCCGCCGGTGGTCACAAATTCAGAAGAGGCTCCGCCGTGGATTCTCTTCCTGGATTTACAGATGCCCGTGGTCGAGGGCTTCGAAGTGCTTCGCTGGATCGCCAAACGGGAAGGGTTGCCCCTCATTCGCACCATCATGCTGTCGGGGTCGGTGCGCCCGGTCGATATCGCCCGCACGATGCAGCTTGGCGCCGTGGATTACCTCATCAAACCCGCCACGCCCGCTTTGCTGTCTGCCGCCTTGGGAAAACAGCAGCCGGCTCCGATCCTGCAGAATTAATTGGCGTGCCGCCGGAGGAACCCGCTGGCAGGGGCGCGGTTCCGGGCCGGGCGTTTTTCTGCCGAACGGTCCAGATCGGAACCGGAAACCGACCGACAATCAGTCGACTTTCAAAGCGACTTACTGCGGGCGAAAATCGAAACCGATCCCGAACAGGGCTGCGCTGACGTAGACGCAGCTGATCCGCCCGTTTTCCGCACGCCGCCATCCCGCGCGGCGTGCTCCTCACCCTGGTCGAGTCACTCGAATCGAGCGGTGATCATTAGAGGGCGCCGCCCCGCCGGAGAAAACGCGAACCGCCGTTGCGCCGGAAGAGCCCAAGCGGGCGCGAAAAGCGGCGCAAATCCGCGGCGCGTGCGGCGTTGCGGCCGCTGCTTCAGAGCAGGTTCTGATACGCGAGCCACTGGGCGCGGTAATATTTCATCACGCGGACCGGATCGGCGCTCGGCGGAATTTCGGCAAAGCAGAACCCGGAAAACTTGATCTCGTTCAACCTCGTCAGCAGCCGGCGGAACGGATAATCCTCGGTAAACAAATCGCGCATGTGCACGGTGAAGACTTTCGCCTTCACCAGATCGAAATTGGCGTCGAAGCCTGCGCCGGTGAGGTCGGTGTCGTTGGAATTCCAACACGCGCCCACCGCGGGATGATCCGCGACCTGGAGAATGCGCGCACAATTCGGCAC
>JBEENF010000119.1:0-9256 GCA_041192325.1 Verrucomicrobiota bacterium | reverse complement strand
AGTGTCCGGCGTCGCGCGCGGCACCCGTGGTTGTTCGGCGCCCTGGCGGCAGGGCTCGCGATCGCCGCGTTTTGGAGCGCCGGCGTTTTCCCGCGACCCAACGCCGCCCCCACCTATCGCGTGATTCCCAGCCACGCGCAGCAACTCACCCTGGCCGACGGCACGGTCGTTGAGCTCAACGCGAACAGCGCGGTCGAACCCGCGTTCACCGCGCACGAACGCCGGGTGCGTTTGATCCGCGGCGAGGCCCACTTCGCGGTGGTGAAGGATTCCGCGCGGCCGTTTGTCGTGGAAGCGCGCAGCATCGCCGTGCGCGCCGTCGGCACCGCGTTCAACGTGCGGCTCGACTCGGCTGCCGTCCAGTTGCTCGTCACCGAGGGCAAGGTGCGGGTGGAGAATGTCGCGCCGTTAGTCACCGCCTCCGATGCCCTGGTCGATTCGCTCGCGGCTCCGATGGCGCCCGCGAACGTGGCCGCGACTCCTTTCGTGACGGCCGGCGAACGCCTGGTGGTCGACTCGACGCCCGCCGCGCCGGATTTGTCGCGCGCCCGCGTTGAAGCGGTGTTGCCGGAGGAGCTCGAACGCTCGCTCGCGTGGAAACGTCCGCAACTGGTCTTCGACCGCACGCCGCTGCCGGAAGCGGTCGCCGCCTTCAACCGTTTCAACCGCCATCAGCTCACCATTGGCGACGGCGCGCTGGCGAAACGCCGGCTCGGCGGCGCGTTTCAAGCCGACAATGTGGACGGGTTTATCCATGTGCTTGAATCCGGTTTTGACGTGATCGCCGAGCGGCGGGGGGCCGACGAAACCGTGTTGCGGCAGTCGCGCTGAAAATAAGCGTCACGGAAAACTCCGCTGACTGCGTCTTGTGGGCCTGCACGTCTTCCGTCGTGCGACCCCCACCATGATTAAACTCTCCCCCTTGCTGCGCCGGTTCGTCGCGATCGCGGCTTGCCTGCTGGGCGTCATTGCCGCCACGCGCGCGGCCGAAGCGCCCAAGAAGACCTTCGTCATCGCCGCGGGTGACGCCGAAACGACGTTGCGACATTTTTCGCAGCAGGCCGGCGTGCAGTTCATTTTTGATTCCGACAAGGTGAGCGGCGTTCGGACGGCCGAGCTCCGGGGTGAGTACGCCCCGCGCGAGGCGTTGGACCGGATGCTCTCGGGCACCGGGCTGGTGGCGGTGCAAAACGAGAAAACCGGGGCGCTAACCCTGACGGAGAAGGTGGACGCACGAAAAAACGCCCCTCGGGCGGCGCCGGCGGCCGGCGACCGCCCGGTTGAAGGAAACTCCGCGGGCGGCGGCGCCGCCGTCATCCAGGGCCGCGTGCTCAATCTCACCACCGGCAATTTCCTGAACAACGCGCGCGTTCAGGTCGTGGGCACGCGCCTCGAAACGTTTACGAACGAAAACGGCGAGTACCGGCTGGTGAATGTGCCCGCGGGAAATGTCCAGATCGCCGCTTCGTTCACCGGTCTGGCGGAGCAGACGACCACGGTTGCGATCACGTCCGGCGCAGTCACGCGGCGTGATTTCGAACTCGCGATCATCGGGGCGGCGCCGGTGACGGAAGGCGCGCTGGTCCGCATGGAAGCGATGACCGTGGAAGAGCGCGAACTCAGCGGTCAGGCCATCGCGCTGCATGAGCGCCGGAATGCGCCCAACATCAAGAATGTCGTGGCGATCGATATCGACACCGGCGAGGGCAATATCGGCGAGTTTCTCAAATACGTGCCCGGAATCGGCATCGACCAGAGTCCGCAGAGTCCGCAGTACGTTTCAATCAGGGGCATGCCGGCTAGCGGAACCTTGGTGACGACGAATGGCATGGAGATGGCGTCCAACTCGTTTACCTCTGGCCGCGAAACCGACTTGGGAGTCGCTGCCACCGGGAACATCGATCGCATCGAGGTCACGAAAGTGCCGACGCCGGACATGCCGGCGAATGCCGTGGGCGGCATGATTAACTTGGTAACCAAAAGCGGCTTCAGTCGAAAAAAGCCGCTCCTGAGTTACAATCTCTATGCCACGGTGAGCACATTGGATGGTTTGTCTGGTCCGGGCTCAATATTCACCAAAAGCAATGGGCCGGACGAACAAACGAACATGCACCGTATCAATCCGTCGCTCAATCTTTCCTATCTGGCGCCGGTGAATCAGTCGCTGGCGTTCGCATTCTCCCTCAGCAAATCCGATCGATACAACGATTGGGATTATCGCCGCCCAATCTGGGACAAAGTTAATCTGCGGCTGACGAGCAATTCGATGAACGCTCTCGCGTATTGGGAGGGTAAACTCCTGGCTGCGACCACGGTTGATTGGAAGGTCAATGGCAACAACCGGGTTAGCGTGGGGTTTTCGCATTCGAAGCAGGAAACGGCGGTGCGGCAAAACGTGGTCACCTCCACGTTTGGAGCCGGCGCTGTTGGCGGCCCGACGTTTATCCGCGGCGCCTCCACGGGCGTCGGCTCGGTGGCAATGGATCCGATCTGGACCAACACGTTCAAGACGCTGGACCTGTTTACATTAACCCACAACTACAGCGGCGTGAACTGGAAGGCAGATTCGAGCATCGCGTATTCAAAACTCCGGACTCGGTTCACCGACGCTTCCGATGGATTCTTCAATCGTGCCGCTTCAACGACCATTTCCAACCTGGTCCTGGGCAACGAGCAAATTGACGCGGTGAGTTCACGGCGAACCCCGATCGTCACAGCGGTCAATCGGTCGGGCGCTCCGGTCGACATCCACAACGCGAATAATTACACGCTGACTGGCGTCTCGGCCGCGGAGTCGGATATCAATAACGAAGGCCGTCGGGCCGCGATTAACGTGTCGCGCGAGTTGGACCTGCCGTTTGCCCTGACGCTCAAGACGGGAGTCCTGTTCAACCGCACGCGAAATCGTACGGTGGGAGGCGCCAGAAACTGGACGTTTAGCCCGCCTGGCGGGGCCGCCGCCCGGCTCGTTGGCAATTACGATCTCATCGCGGACGCGTTTTCCTCGCGCAACCATTTCCTTGATGCCAGCGGCAACGAGGTTCCGGTAAAATGGATGAGCCTTGCGAAGATCAAAACGTTGTATGACGCGCATCCCGACTGGTTCGTATACAATGAATCCGGCGCTTATGTTGCAGCCGTGAATGCTGCAAAAACCATCGAAGAAACCATCACCGCCGGCTATATCCGCGGCGACGCCAAATTCTTTGACAACCGGCTCTGGATCGTTGGGGGCGTTCGTTTCGAGCGCACCAAGGACGAGGGCTGGGGCCCGCTTAACGACGTGCGGAACACGTATGTCCGCGGGCCGGATGGCAACTTTGTGCGCACGGCCAGCGGCGCCCTGGTTCGAATCACGACGAATGCCCTGGAGAGTGCGAAGCTCCAGTACCAGCGCCATGGCACCCACACCGAGAATCGCTACGAGGGGTTTTATCCGAGTGTGAATACGAGCTTCTGGCTGACGCGGAACCTGGTCGCGCGCGCGGCCTATGCGCGCACAATCGGCCGGCCGAATTTTCCTGAAATCCTTCCGGGTGTGACCGCCACTGACCCTGACGCTCCCGCCGGCAGCCGCACCGTGACCGTCGTCAACACCGCGCTGCGGCCCTGGACCTCGGATAATTACGATTTGAGCTTCGAGATGTATGAGATGAAGGGCGCTGTGGCTTCAGTCAGCTTGTTTCGGAAAAACGTCACCGATTTCTTTGGCGCGGCGCGGGTCGTTGCGACGCCGCAGACACTCGCCGAGTTCGATCTGCCAGATGAGTATCTGGGCTACGATATTGTCACCAAGCGGAATATGGGTGACGCCAACATCAGCGGCATTGAGCTCGGGTACCGGCAGTCTCTGGAGGTCTTCGGCCCTTGGGGCAAAGGAGTCCAGATATTCTCGAACCTTACGAACATGGCGCTGGGGGGCGCGAATGCCGACAGCTTTACGAATTTCAATCCGAGAACTGCCCAGCAGACTCTCAGCTATACGCGGAAGAGATTCAGCGCCAAGGTCGGCTACAACTACACGTGGTACCGCCGCCGGCTGCCGGCGGCGGCGAGCGCAACCGTGCAGCCGAACAGTTATAATACCTATGCACCGCAGACCAAGGTCGACGTGTCAGTCGCGTACATGCTCGCCCCGCACTACACGCTGTATGCCGACGTGCGCAATCTGAACGGTGCGCCGCAACGGTCCGGGACTTGGGCCCCGAATACGCCCGAGTATGCCCGGATGGATCAGTTCCAGTTCGCAGGGGCCGCTTTCACTTTCGGCATTCGCGGCGATTTCTGATTACCGACCACCGCCGCCGCCATGAGCTTCCTTTGCCCTCATTCGCTGACCGCGGTGTCTCGCTGTGCGGGCTTTCTCGCGATGGCACTTGCTTTTGCGCCCGGCCCCGTGGCAGCCGGTCCGGCGTATGAGCCCCCTAGCCATCGCGTCCTTGATCTGCCGCCCGGTCCCGGCAATCCGCGCAACAGCGAAGGCGCCTTCGTCGAACTCCGCGACGGACGAATTCTCTTCGTTTACAGCCGGTTCCTCGGCGAGTCGCACAGCGACCACGCCAAGGCTACGCTCGCGGCGCGAACTTCCCGTGATGACGGTGCGACCTGGTCGGACGACGCGATTATCGCCACCCCGCGCGAAGCCGAGGCCATGAATGTGATGAGCGTGTCGCTCCTTCGGCTGCAGAATGGGGCCATCGGGATGTTCTACATGCTGCGGATCAGCTGGCACGATATGCGGATGTACCTGCGCCGCTCGGCCGACGAGGGCCGATCGTGGAGCGAGCCAGTAGTCTGCATGCCGGAGGCGGACTATCATGTGGTGAATAATGACCGGGTGGTGCGGCTGAGTAGCGGACGCCTAATTATTCCCGCCGCCTTGCACAAGAGTCTCGCTGCCCGCAACGAGCAATCGGCGGTAGATTTTCGGGGCATCGCTAAATTTTTTCTGTCGGACGACGATGGGCTGAGCTGGCGCGGGTCCGTCGCCTCGGTTAGGTTGCCCATCAAGGGCACGAAGCGGGGCATGCAGGAGCCCGGGCTGGTGGAACTGCCGGGCGGCCGGCTGTGGGGTTGGGCGCGGACCGATCAAGGACGACAATACCAAATATTTTCGAATGACGGCGGAGACACTTGGACCGAGCCGGAGCCCTCGCGTTTCACGTCGCCGACGTCGCCGCTGTCGATGAAACGAATCCCGGGATCCGATCGCTTTCTTGCCATCTGGAACCCGGCGAGGACCAAAGCTTCGCCGCCATTAGTTCAGCCCGGCGGCGATCGCATCCCCCTGGTGATGGCGATGGGCGCGACGCCAGACGGCGTGTGGTCGAAAGAACGGATCATCGAAGGTCCGGACGAACCCACCGCCGGCTATTGCTACACGGCGATCCACTTTACCAAGTCTGCGGTCCTCCTCGCCTACTGCGCGGGCGGCGAGGCGGACAAGCACCGTCTCGCGCGATTGCGCATACGAAGAATTCCCCTCGCGCAATTGCAATGGTAGCCCCGCGGATTCGCTCCCACGCTGGAAGCACGCGTGTAACCGCTCGCCTTGTTTTGGCCAGCCCCCTTGGTGGCGGGACGGCAGCGGCGAAAGATCGAACGGCCCGGGCAGAAGGAAGGATCGACCCAAGTTTGTCGGATCTGCATTTAGCTTGGGCGTCCAAGCCATCTGCGAGCCGCAACAAAAATCAAAATGACCTCGCGCATCGTTTTCCTTCTATTTGCCTCCTGTTTTAGCCTCAGCGTCGGCGCCGCGCCCGTGGGCGTTCCGCTTTTCGACGGACCAGCCCCGGCCAACTATGCGGTCAACCGCGCTGGACAGCGGCCCGTGCCCGTGATCACCGCGCCCGATCATTGCGCGTGGCCCAATCTGAAATTGCTGAAGGACGGCCGCACCCTCGCCGCGGTGATCTTCAACAATGCCAGTCACGGCAGCCGGCCCGGTGACGTGGAGTGCTGGCTCAGCGCCGATGGCGGGGAGACGTGGAAATTTGGCAGCGCGGTGACGCAGCATGAGCCGGACACGATTCGGATGAATCACGGCGCGGGCCTGGCGGCCAACGGCGACCTCATTGTGCTCACCTCGGGTTGGTCGGACCGCTATCCGCCGGATGTCCCGCGCCCGCGCGGACGTTTCCGCTACGACACCCTCGGTCCGTGGATCAGCCGTTCGCCCGACGGCGGCCTTTCCTGGTGGGTCGACAAGCAGGGTTTTCCCGAGCGCGGTCCAGCCGGCCAGCCGCTCGTGCCTTTTGGCGACCTGCAGATTGCGCAAAACGGGGATCTTTGCGCGGCCGTTTATACCACGCTGGCGCGACTCGACAAATATGAAGACCGCCAGTTTCGCTCGTATCTTTATCGCAGCAAGGATGACGGCCGAACCTGGGGCGAACCGGTGATGATCGCGGACGCCAACGAGACCACGCCGCTGCATCTCGGCAAAGGACGCTGGCTGGCGTGCGCGCGCACCGGGACAGGAGTGGAGGCAAAAGACGCGCTCGTACTCATGAGCTCCGTGGATGATGGGCGCACCTGGCAATTCAAACGCGCGCTCACCGGGTACCAGCGCGTCAATGGCCATCTGGCAAAACTGCGCGACGGCCGGATTCTCTTTACCTACGGCGACCGGATGTCGGCCTATTCCGACCGCGGCAGCGACCCCGGGGCCTCGGCTAAGGTCAAAGCGCGATCGCGCGTTTCCTCCACCGCTTCGCTCGGACTGGAAGCGGCCGTGAGCGCGGACGGCGGGGAGACGTGGAGCCCTGCCATCCGGGTGATCGACTGGAACGGGCTCGACGGCGGCTATCCGTCCAGCGTGCAGCGCGCCGATGGACAGGTGGTAACCGCGTATTATTCTTCGGGGCTGCCCGGTGAAGCTTGGGATTCGATGAAGGGGTATCACATGGCGGTGATCGTGTGGGATCCTGAAAAATCCTTTGGCGGCGACCGCCGCGCCGCGCGATAGATCCGCGCCCCGCGTTGCCGCCGCCAGCGCGGCGCCGGACGCGCTCCGCGCGTCACACCATCGGAAACAACCAGGCGGCCAGCATCACGCAGCCAAAGCCCGCGAATCCCATGATGGTAAACATGACCGAATAGCTGCGCAGGGTCTCGAGCTCCGTCAGCCCGCTCGTCTTACAGACCACCCAGAAGCCGCTGTCGTTCATCCACGGTCCGGGCTTGGAACCGCAGCCGATGGCGAGCGCGAGATACAAGGGATGAAACCCGAGGGTCGCCGCTGACCCAAATCCGCTGAGGATACCCACGGCCGTAACCATCGCGACCGTGGCCGAGCCTTGGGCGACGCGCACGAGGGCGGTGACAAAGAACGCGAGCGGCAGGACGCCGATGCGGTACACTTCGGCCAGGCCCTTAAGGCGGTCCCCGACGCCCGTCTCCTGCAAGACCCCGCCGAAAACGCCGCCAGCGCCGGTGACGAGGATGATCATGCCGGCATCGCCGAGCGCCTCCTGCACGGGCGAGCGCATCGCCGAGCGGTCTCCGCTTTGTTTCCACGCGAGCGTGGCCAGCGCAATCAACGCGGCGAGCGCCATCGCGATATTCGGATGTCCGATCAGCTCCAGCATGCTCATCAGACGGGGTCCGGCGCCGAGGGGGCCGGCAACCGCCAGGCCGGAGATGAGGGCGAGCGGCACGAGAATCGGCGCCAGCGCCAGCCACAGCGGTGGGAGTTCCGAGGCCGGCTTGTCGGTGAAAGCCATCGCTGGGCCTGCTCCGGTTTCCGCAATTTGCGCGCCGACGCCCTTGGGCCAACGGCGATTCGCCCACCAGGCATAGGCCACGCCACAGGCCGAACTGATCAAGCCCAGGACCAGCCCTCCGACCATCATCAGCGCCATATCGACCTTCAGCGCGGCCGCCACGAACAGGGGGCCGGGGGTGGGCGGAACCAGCGAATGGGTCATCGTCGCGCCCGCCGCGGTGCACAGCACATAGAGCAGGAAGTTTTTGCCCGTCCGCAGCGCCATCGCCCGCACCAGGGGAATGAGCAAAAGGAAGACGGTGTCGAAAAAAACGGGGATCCCGAGGACGAACCCGCTGATCCAAAAGACGAAGGGCGAACGTGCTTCGCCGAAAAGCGCGAGCACCGAACGAACGATGCGCTCCGCCCCACCGCTCGCCAGCAGGCCGGCCCCGACGATCGATGCCATCGCAATGAGTAACCCGAGCTGACCGGCGGCGCTGCCAAATTTCTGCGCGAGCTTGGCTCCCAGCGGTTCAATGGCGCGGGCGTCGGCGGCGGCCGGGGCGCCGCCTTGAGCGAGAACGTGCTGGCGGATGTTCTCCGCCGGCGTCAATCCCGACACCGCAATCGCCCCGGCCAGCAATGCGACAAACGCGTTCAACTTCAGCCAGACGATGCCGGCTAGCACGACGACCACGCCAATAAAGAGGAGTATCAGGGGATCCATTATACGATGGGGGTAGGGTCCGAACAGCCGGGCCATCAATGCGACGTTCCCTTGCGGCCGCAAGGGAGGAAGACGGCGTGCTGCGATTCAGAGGGATGCTTTCCGCCTCGTAATCAAGGCAGACCGGTTTTTGCCCGCTCCGCCCGCTTGGCTTTCGAATCGCAGGAGACATTTGCCGTTTTTTCTTTTTGCGCTGGCTCCGTTTGGCCGCCATGAGCGCAGCTTGCCCCATGACTATTCGAATCCGTCTGATTTCCGTTCTGCTGGTAGCGATGCTGTCGGGCCCGGCGAGCGGCGCGGCGGGAGACACGACGCTGCAGCCTCGGTTGCGTCGAGGCGCCGAGGCGCAAACGGCCTCCTGGTTGCCGGCCCAAACCGCCATCATCGTCTGCGACATGTGGGATGACCACACCTGTAAGGGAGCAGCCCGACGCGTGGCGGCCATGGCGCCGCAGGTGGACGCGTTCGTGGCAAAGGCGCGGGCCCGCGGGGTGCTGATCGTGCACGCGCCCAGCGATGTCATGAAATTTTACGACGGCACGCCGCAGCGAAAGCGGGCGCAGGAAGCGCCGGCGGCGACCGCTCCCGTTCCCATTCGCGCGCGGCAACTGATGCCCGAACGCGAAGGGGCGCTGCCGATCGACGATAACGACTGGTGCGATTGCCGGCCGAAATGCGACATCAACGCCGCCAAAGCGAACGGCTGGCCCTGGACCCGCCAGATCAAGACGATCAACATTTTCCCCGAAGATGCGATCAGCGACAAGGGACAGGAGATCTACAATTTGTTCGAGCAACGGGGCATTAAGAACGTCGTGCTG
>JBEENF010000118.1:0-9280 GCA_041192325.1 Verrucomicrobiota bacterium | reverse complement strand
CACCCGTCGTACTCGGGACATCAGCATGGCCCCCGAGCACATCGGGCACGGTTCCTTCGTGACGTAAACAGTCGCGCCTTCGAGTCGCCAGTTGCCGAGCTTCGCCGCTGCTTGCGTTATCGCGAGTATCTCGGCGTGTGCGGTCGGATCCCGCGTCTCTTCCACTTGATTATGCGCCGCGGCAATGACTTCGCCCCCCACTTCGATCACGGCTCCGATGGGAACTTCATCATTCCTCCACGCATCAATGGCTTGATTGTAAGCCAGGCTCATGAAAAAGCCGTCGTCGCGCACCAGTTGGGAGGGAAAACGCTTTTCGAACGGGCAGGAGGGAGGCGGATGGTCAGCCACGGCCCGTGTCTTGCGAGAGGCGCAGTACAAGGCAACTTAACTTAGGCTTGTCCGGGGGCGTTTTCCTGTCCGGGCGCACGATCGGGGAATTCCGCCTAACGGGGAACTTGACTAGGCGGCCGGGTTTCTGCCTAACCAATGGCCTTTGACGACCCAAATCATGATATTCCGCCTGCCCCGTCTAACCCGCGTTAACCATGTCCGCTGACAATAACGCGATCGAAGTTGAAGGGCGCGTGGTGGCGGTGCTTCCGGGCACGATGTTTAAAGTGCAGCTGTCCAACGGGCACGTCGTGCTCGCGCACATTTCCGGCAAGCTCCGCAAGAATTTCATCAAGATTGCCGCAGGCGACATGGTGAAGATGGAAATGAGCCCGTACGATTTGGAAAAGGCGCGCATCACGTTTCGGATGAAGGAAACGAATTCCAATTACGTTCCGCCGCCCCGGCGCCGGTCGTATTAAGGGTTTAGTCCAGCCTGCCTCACGCGGCCGATGAAATCCGCATCTCCTTCGCCGGGGCCGTAGGGATTGAAGTGGACGGCGCACTCGCGCCCGCGTCTTTTCTTTGGCGTCATGCGCGTCGATCATAGCCAGGCGCCAGAGCCCTTTGCGGACGACATTGAGGCGTTTCTGAGTTTCATGACCCTCGAGCGAGGGTTATCCAAAAACACGATTGCGAGTTACCGTCGCGATCTAGACCAAGCGGGGAAATTTCTCGCCGGCAACGGGGTGGCAAACTGGCGCGGGGTGACCGGCGAAAAAGCGGCCGCATGGATTCACTCCCTGGCCAGTCCACGGTATAGCGTGGCCAGCCTCGCCCGAAAACTCAGCGCCTTGCGGATGCTCGCGCGCTTTCTCGTCCGCGAAAAAATGAGGGATGACGATTTCACCACACTCCTTGCGGGACCGAAGCTGACGCGAAAAATGCCGTCGACGCTCTCCGAGGATGAAGTTGCGCGGCTGCTCAATGCCCCGGGTGACGGCGACGCGCGCGCCCTGCGCGACCGGGCGCTGCTGGAGCTTTTTTATTCCAGCGGGCTGCGCGTGTCCGAGCTCGCTGCGCTGCGGCTGCAGCAAATCGATCTCGAGCACGGTTTCATCCGCGTTTTTGGCAAAGGCGCGAAGGAACGCGTGGTGCCCGTGGGCGGCAAAGCCTGTGACGCGCTGGCGACGTACCTCACCGCCGGGCGGCCCCGGCTGGTGACGACCAAAACAGGCAGTGAGTTTTTTCTCAACCACCGCGGCGCGGCGCTCTCCCGCGTGGCGCTATGGATGATTGTGAAGAAGCACGCGCAACGCGCCGGCCTCACCAAAAACGTCAAGCCACACGGGTTGCGGCATTCCTTCGCCACCCACCTGCTCACAGGGGGAGCGGACCTGCGCGCGATTCAGGAAATGCTCGGGCATGCCAGCATTTCCACCACGCAGATCTACACCGCGGTGGAACCGCAGCGCTTGCTGAGTCACCACGCAAAATTCCACCCCCGTAATCGCGAGAGCTAAAGCGCCCCGGGCGCTCTGGCGTGGCGTCCTTGGACGGTGGAGCCGCGCAGTGGACGCTTGACGCCAAAGCGGTTCGTCCTGCCGCTATGCGGGATGGCGACGCCCGCGGAACAAAATTTTATCGATTACAAGAAGGCTGAAAAGAAAGCCTTGGAAATACTCGTGGAAATGAAGACCACGACGCCGAAGAAAGTGGATATCGAGCTGGCGCTACTCGTCGCGATCTTTGAGTTGCACAAAGGAACCCTGCCGGCGGAGACCATCGGGGCGATCGTGCAAGGGCACCTCAAGCAGCTTCTGCCGCACTACAGCGCCAAGCCGCCGAGCGTGAACTGAAGCGTTGCGCGGGACGGGATGGGCAGGGGAAACCTTCTGGCGCCCCCGCAGCGCGATTAAAAGAGGACGCCGCAAAATTCTCGGCACTTGAAATGTCGCGGGGCTCGCGCCTCATGTTGGTATGTCTCCTGGTGTTGTTGGACAGCGTTGTATGAGCGAACGGGAACCCGAGCTGGGCCTCGGGCTGGTCGCGAGCATCGATTCAGGGGCGCGCCGGATCGCCGTCGAGTTTCCGGCCACGGGCGAAAAACGTCTCTACGCGCTCGGCACCGCGGTTTTGAAGCGCGTGCAGTTTCGGGCTGGCGAAACCATCAAGACGCGCGATGGCGCCGCGTTCCTGATCGAATCCGTGGAGGAAGAGGCGGGGGTTGCGGTTTACGCGGGACAGGGCAGGCGTATCCGGGAAGACACGATATCCGATGTCACGAGCGTGAGCCTCCCGCAGGAAAGGCTCATGGCCGGGCAGGTCGACCCGGGGGAAGTGTTCGATTTGCGTTACCGGGCGTTGCAGGCGCAGGCGCGAATTCGGTCGTCGGACGTGCGTGGTTTCCTCGGCGGACGGTTGGAGCTCATTCCTCATCAATTTTACATTTTGCAGGAAGTCGCATCGCGCCAGCTTCCGCGCATCCTGCTGGCGGACGAGGTGGGTCTGGGTAAAACCATCGAAGCCTGCTTGATTCTCCAGCGTCTGCTCGCCGTCGGCAAAGCGCGGCGCGCGCTCATCCTCGTCCCCGAATCCCTGATTCACCAGTGGTTCGTGGAGCTTCTGCGGCGATTCAATCTTTGGTTCAGCATTTATGACGAGGAACGCTGCCTCGCGCTCGAACAAAGCGACCCCGCGCAAAATCCTTTTGCCGCCAGCCAGCTCGTGCTCTGCAGCGCGGGCTTTCTCGCCGCCAACGCGACGCGACGCGAAGCCGCCGTGGCGGCCGGTTGGGATTTGGTGATCGTTGACGAGGCGCATCACCTCGCTTGGGCGCCTGACCAGGTGAGTGCGGAGTACGCGCTCGTGGAACAACTGGCGGCGGTCGTTCCCGGATTGCTTTTGCTGACGGCTACCCCGACGCAGCTCGGTCTGGCGGGTCATTTTGCGCGGCTGCGCTTGTTGGATCCCGATCGCTATTCCGACTACGATGGTTTCCGTGCCGAGGCCGAGAATTACGAAGTGGTCGCCGCGATCGCCGAAAAAATCATCGAGCACAAACGGCTCACGCCGAAAGACCATGCCACGCTGAAAAAAATCTTTCACCGGGACCGCGAGCGATTGGCGCAACATTTGGAAGCGCTGGCCGCAGAGTCGGGCAGCAAGCGGGCGGTGGCCGATTTATCCGGCGGCAAATCGTCCGGCGCGCGGGAGAATTTGCTGAAAGCCCTGCTCGATCAGCATGGCACGGGCCGCGTTGTTTTCCGCAATACCCGGGCCACGATGAGCGGATTTCCGCGGCGCCAATACTGCCCATGCCCCCTCGCGGAGCACAATCTGGCGCAACTCGCGCGGATCGCCCGCGAAATGCAGGCGGAGGAAACCGGCGCGGACGCGGCCCTCCGCTACTCTTTCAAGGAAGACCCGCGGTTGGACTGGCTGGTCGCCTTCCTGAAGGAACACCGCACGGCTAAGGCCCTCTTGATCTGCAAATCGACCCGCAAGGTGGCGGCCATCGAGGCAGCCTTGCAGGAAAGGATCAGCGTGAAGGTGGGCCTCTTTCACGAAGGGTTGCCGCTGGTGCAACGCGACCGAAACGCCGCCTGGTTTGCGGAGCCCGATGGCGCGCAGCTCCTTATCTGCTCCGAAATCGGCAGCGAGGGTCGGAATTTTCAATTCGCCCATCACCTCATTCTTTTCGATTTGCCGTTGAATCCCGGGTTGCTCGAGCAGCGCATCGGCCGTCTCGATCGGATCGGCCAGACGCAGACGATTCGGATCCACGTTCCCTATGTGGCGGGCAGCAGCGAGGAAGTGGTGGCGGAGTGGTATCACCGCGGGCTGGACGCTTTCGAGACGCCCTTGCATGGCGGCAGCGATTACGAAGAGAAGTTCAAAGCGCGCCTGATGGCCCTGGCGCTGGCGTGCGGTGGATCGGGCGCGGGCGGCGACGCCGAGCAGGGCGAGGTCGGTCGTTTCATCGAAGAAACCATCGCTTTTCGGGAAAAACTTTCGCTCAAAATGAAGCGCGGCCGCGACCGCTTATTGGAGTTGAACTCGTTCGATCCCGCAGTGTCCGCGCGCGTTATCGCGCGGATCCGCGCCGAGGATGCGGATCCCTTCCTGCGCAATTTCCTCCTCCAATTGCTCGATCACTTCGGCGTGCGCATCAAGGAGCACGAGGAAGGCGACGTCTTCCTCGACCCCAGTCATGCTTACATCGAGGGCTTTCCGTCCATTCCCGCGGAGGGCATGCTGGCGACCTTTGATCGCGCGCGCGCGATCGTCCGGGAGGATATTCGGTTCCTGTCGGCGGACCATTCGCTGGCGCAGGATGCGATCGACCTGTTGATTGACTCCAAGTCCGGGACAACTGCGTTTGGGTCCATCGCGTCGAACACGCCCAATCTCCTGCTGGAGGCGATTTTTGTGCTCGAGACCGTGGCCGACTCACGCTGGCACGTGGATCAGTTTCTCGCTCCGACACCGGTTCGCGTGCTGGTGGATGTGCGCGGTAACGAGCTTACGGATGCCCGACCCCAGGCCGGAATTGCCGCTGATTTCAAGGATGGAACGATTCAGCGGTTTCTCGAACGTCCCAGCTTCAATCCGGCGTTGCTAAAAAGAATGCTCGATACGGCCAACGCGCGCGCCGGCGAACGCACCAGCGTGGTGAAGAGTGAGGCTGAAAGTCGGGCCAACGCGGCACTGGGCGCGGATCTGCAACGGTTGATTGACCTCCAGAAAATCAACGATCACGTGCGCCCCCAGGAGATCGCGTTGGCAGCCGAACAGGTGCGGCATACCGTCGCGGCCATTGCGGAGGCCCGGCTTCGCCTCGACTCACTGCGGCTGATTGTCGAACACCCGCGGGCGGTGGACTGATCTCAACCGCGGTCCGTTTACGGGCGATCCTCGCGTCTTGATTCAAACGCCGGGGTCACTTTTGGGGGCCGTGGTCAACGGGCCTTCCTGAGTAAACCAATGGTTTTGTCCTTTTCGTCGACTTGAACGGTCACCTGACCCCCAGAATCCACGCCCATCTGGTCGATCCCGGCGGCGGCGAGGAGTGGGAGATATTTCCGGAGATCATTGCTCAAATCCGTGGCGGTCAACTCCACCCGCCAGAGCACACGCGGCGGAGAGTCGTCGGTCGATTTTCCCTCTCGCGCGGTAAGCACCAAGTGTTTGACCAGTGGTCCTCGCACCGCTGAGCGCAGCTTGCTCGCCTCGTCATCGCGCGGGAGTTCGCGGGTGGAAACCATCTTCGGATCGACTGGCGCCCGTTCGGAGGCGCGGGGCGGCGCCATGCCGTAGTCAATCTCCACCACCACGGCGGCGTTGGTCTTCCCGAGCGCCTCATAGAGCCCGCGCGCCTCGAGTGCCGCGGTGACCGTGCGCGCGGCCTCGGCGTAGAGCAGCGTCGCTTCGACGCCGGGTCCTTGCGCGGATACGACGTGAAAGGCCGCTCCCTTTTTGAGGGGCGCCTGCGCCGTGGCGTTGACGCGGACGGGAAGTGAGTTGTCGCGCCGGGCGTGCTGCGCACAACCGGCCAGCGTCACCATCAATCCCAAAGTGCCCGCGACGAATCGCAGCTCACACCGCCGCCTGAAGAGTCGGTCAATGAGCAACCAAAACGGAGAGTGAGGGGGCACGGCCAACAATTGCATGGTGCGGCTGCGTGGGAGTGAGGCGAATTCAAAGTGGGAAGCAATCGCAACGGCAGCTGAACCAGCCCGCAGGGATTCCCCGTCACGGGACGAAAGTGGAGCAGCGGCAGTCACATCCGTTTGCGCCTTGTGGCGCGCGGCCGGCCCAATACTGCTTCACCAGCAAGACTTTCGCTGGCGCCCGTGACCGCTTGGAGACAATGGCGGTCCTGTCAATTTGCGCCACGTGGCGCAATTCGGCCGTCCGGCGTTAGGCCAAGGTCGAAAATTCGCGACGCGAACATGCCGCCTCCATGAAGCGATTCTACTGAATTTGAAGGCAGCCTGTGGGCCGCTCCTCAACGTAAACCAGCAAGCTCCGGCTTGTTCTGTGCTCAAAGACCTTGTTACGCCGCGGGCAAACTTGCATTCGTCATCGCTTCGTCGTTTTCATTTCCAGGTCGGGGAAAGCAGGCTGTAACAACAAAAAACATGATGCATGAGCGCCGCAAATAGCAGCATACGGTACGCCCACACCAACCTCGTCGCCAACGATTGGAAGCGCCTGCAGGACTTTTATGTCGAGGTGTTGGGCTGTGAACCCGTGGGCTCCGAGCGTCACAACCACGGGCCGGCGTTCGACGATCTGACCGGGTTGATCGGAGGTTCGGTCGCGGGCCGTCATTTGCGTTTGCCGGGACACGGCGAACGGGGGCCGACAATTGAAATTTTTCAATTCAGCAAAAACGATCCGACGCTGCCGACTTCGCTTTTGCGGCCTGGCTTCGCCCACCTGGCTTTTGAGGTTCCGGATGTGGAACAGAAACGGGAGGAGTTTGTGAAGTGGGGCGGGCGCGACTACGGAAAACTCGTCACCATCGATATTCCGGGCGCGGGCCGATTGACCCTGATTTATATGGCGGATCCGGAAGGTAATATTGTCGAGCTGCAGCGGTGGCATTAACCGAGGCCTCCTCGACGTCGCCGCACAGAGAACCAACCGCTAACGCTAATCAAGACATGCGCTCGCACGGGCAACCAGCGGCTTCACCTGCGGGGTGAAGCTGAAGCTCTGACTAATTTTGCGATCACCTTTTTAGCGTCGATTAGCGGTTAAACCTCAGCGGAATAACAGTCGGATTTCCCCAATTTCCCCTCATGAACCTGACACGCAGACGCGGCCGCACATTTTTGCTGACCCTGCAAATCACTGCGGTCGTCTGGGGTTTCGCATCGCAGAGCCGGGGCGAAGTACAGATCGAGCGTATCTTCATGCCGAACAACGCCTATCCGAGCAGCTTCGCGATCGGGTTGCCGGGCGGAATCAATTTCTGCTTCGACCCCGTGAGGGGGGGGGTGAGTTATGTGTGGACCGGCGGGTTCATCGACCCCACGTCCGCGCGCAATGGCATCGGAAAGTTTGTCGATGCGGTGAAGTTGTTGGGGCCGGTGGTCTATCAGGAAAGCGGCAACGCGCCTCTGCGCCGGGGCGATAAATCTCGCGCGCCGGTGGTCGGATTCAGCGGTTATACCTTGCGCGTCGACTCGGTGGAATTCCGTTACACGGTGGATGGCGCGCCGGTGCGGGAAGAGATACGCGCGCGGCCGGGTGCAAAGGGGCTCGAGCGGCGGCTGCACATCGAAGGCAGCTCCGATGCAAAATGGTGGTATGTCGCCGAGGGTAGGACCCCGGTCGAACTGCGGCCCGACGCGGGCGGAATTTTTCTACTGGAAGTTCCCCTGGAGAAAGGGGCTCCCTAAAATGACCACGCTCATTTTATCTCCGTCCTTTACTCACTTCATGAGATTGCTGTTTCCAACTCGCAGCCAAAATGTGCGGCAGACGGGTGCAGTGCTCACGTTCCTGGTGACGACGAGCTTCGCCCTTTTCGGGACTCCGGCCCGGGCCGGTTACAAAATCGAAAACGTCAGCTACCCGGCGCAAATTCAGGGCAGCATCGCAGCGGGAATTGCGGCGGTGGCTTTTACTCCCCGCGGCTCACTCGTGATTGTAACGCGATTGGGGGAAGTTTGGATGCGGAACGGGGGCGGCGAATGGCGGCTCTTCGCGCGCGGATTCGACGATCCTCTGGGCATCGTCGCCGAATCGGAGACATCGGTTTACATTGCCCACCGACCGGAGTTGTTGCGGGCCCGGGATACGGATGGCGACGGCCGGGCGGAGACGTTCGACGTGGTGGGCGGCGACTGGGGCCAGACGTTCAACTACCATGAGTTCGTTTTTGGGCTGAAGCGGGATCGCGCCGGCAATTTCTACCTCGCGCCGTCGCTGGAGTCGCTCGGTTCGCGCAACGCCGAGCAGAAAGCGCTGTATCCGAGCCTCCCTTACCGGGGAACGCGCAATCTGGAAAACGTGCTGGGACCGCCGTCGCATCGCTCCGAAGTGCCGTTCCGCGGGTGGGTCGTGCGCATCACCCCGGACGGCAAGACGGAGCCGCTGGCCTCTGGTTTCCGGCAGCCGAACGGAATCGGTCTGAGCCCGGACGACGATCTGTTCGTTACCGACAATCAAGGAGACTACAAACCCTCGACCGGGCTCATTCATGTCGAGAAGGGCGACTTCCACGGCCACGCGGAAAGCGTCAAGTGGGAGCCCGGATTTAATCCGGCGGAGGTGACGACGGAAAAGCTCTGGCGGCGCTTGAAAACTCCCGCCGTGGTTTTTCCACACGGCGCGCTGGGCGTTTCGCCGGGTGAGCCGGTCTGGGACCTCAGCGGGGGGAAGTTCGGGCCGTATCAGGGCCAGGTATTCGTGGGCGATTACAGTCGGATCGTGATTCGGGCCTCGCTTGAGAAGGTGGCCGGTTCCTGGCAAGGGGCGGCGTTTCCGTTTCTCGGTCGCAATGACACGCAAGGCTATGTCGCGGGCGACCGGCTCAAATCCGGAACCACCCGGGCGGTTTTTGCGAGCGACGGCAGCCTCTATCTGGCCGCCACGAGCGGGCAGGGCGCCGGCGAGGACGGACTCCAGCGCATCAGTTGGGACGGCCGCACGGCGCCGGACATGCGCGACATCAAACTGACGGATCGTGGTTTCAAAATTACGTTCACCCGTCCGATGAAAACCGAGATCATGGCCGACCCGGCCAACTTTGAGATCAACCGGTTTCGCTACTACTACCACGTGACGTATGGATCCCCGCGGGTCGACGAGACGCGTTTGCCTCCGAAGGTGCAAGCTGCCGCCGACGGCTTGAGTGTCGATGTCGTCCTCGACGACTTGAAGCCTGGGTACATCTACGAGTTTTCAACGCCGCGGCTGCGGACGCTCGACG
>JBEENF010000117.1:0-9316 GCA_041192325.1 Verrucomicrobiota bacterium | reverse complement strand
GGGGATGCCTTTCTTCCTCGCCCAGTCGATGAAATCCCATACGACGAGGAAGTAGTCGATGAAGCCGGTCTTCGTGATGATGCTGAGCTCGAAGTCGAGGCGCTCCGCGAGGGTTTTTGCGAGGACCGGGTCCGCAAATTTCTCGGGCGCGGCGTAGTCGAAACCATACCGCGTCTGCAGGCCCGCCAGGCAAAGCTCACGCAGATAGCCCGCGCGATCGACTTTCACCTCCGGAGGCAGCGGATAGCGGGGATAGCGTTCGCCGCCTTTGGGAAAGGGAATCGTCAGGTCGCACATCTCCGCGACGAGCTGCGTGTTCGTGACGGACTCGGGCACTTCCGCGAAGAGCTTCGCCATCTCGTCGCGCGACTTCAGGTAATACTCCGGGCCGGAGAATTTCATGCGCTTCTCCTCCTCGATCTTCGCGCCGGTCTGGATGCACAACATCGCATCGTGCGGCCCCGCGTCGGTGTTGTTGACGTAGTGAACGTCGTTGGTGCAGATGACGTTGAGGTTGAATTCCCCGGCGAGTTTTAGCAGGCCGGGAATGATCTTCCGCTGCTCGGGAATGCCGTGATCCTGGATTTCGACGAAATAGTTTTCGCGGCCGAAGATTTCGACGAAACGCCCGCAGGCCTGGCGGGCTTGTTCCCAGCGATCGTGCATCAGATGCTGTGGCACCAGGGAGGCGAGGCAACCGGTGAAGCCGATCAGCCCGGCCGAGTGCTTCACCAGCGTTTCAAAATCGGTGCGCGGCTTGTAATAGAAGCCCTTCAGGTGGGCGTCGGAAACCAGCTTCAACAGATTCTGGTAACCCGTGAGGTTTTTCGCGAGCAGACCGAGATGAAAGATGCTTTTACCGTCATCGGAGCGGCCGTTTTTCTCCAGCCGCGACGTCTCGACGAGATAAAGTTCGCATCCGATCAGAGGCTTGATGCCCTTTGCTTTTGCCTGGTTGTAAAACTCGATCGCACCGAAAAGATTGCCGTGGTCGGTCAGCGCCACCGCGCTCATGCCGAGCGCCGCCGCGCGGTCCATCAGCCGGTCAATGCGGCAGCAGCCGTCGAGCAAACTGTGGTCGCTGTGGACGTGGAGGTGGACGAAGTTCTGGTCAGTCGGCACGGAAGACTTCAGGCAAACCGTTCGGGCACGACGCGCAAGGCGGTAAACGTGGGTTTTTGACAGGGCGAAAGCGCCACGAGTCGCTGACGCCGAATCTAGAAGCCAGGCGGTGAAAGGTTCTCCCGCGGCCCGCGAATCCTGCATGCTTCGGGCCAGATATCATTCGTAGGTCTCGCTCTTCAACCATTCCTCGGACACGAGCTCGCGCAGCCGGCTGGCGAGGAAAATCCCGGCGCTGCGTGCTTCAGCCGTTTGCCGTCTGGGGCTGCAGTTGAATGCAAAACTCTAAGGTACGAGCGCGAAAGTCGGCACCGTCTTCGTTGACTCGCTGTTCCCGTTCAGCAGGGAAAATGTAACGCCGGCAGCGGTGGCAATCAGTTCTTCGTAACGCCGCAGATCCCAGCGGCTGACGGGTTCGCCATTGATGCGGGTGACGAGATCTCCCCGGCGAAGCGCGAGTCCTTCCGCAGGCGAAGCCCGCACCACGTTTACGACTCTCCAGTAGGCCGGCGTTTTGCTGAAACTCACCCCTGCACTCCGGCGGGGAGCGGTGAGAATCGGGTCGCGCTGCTCGCGATAGAATGTCACCCGGTCGCGCTCCTGATCAAACGTGACGGTGAAATGTTTGAGCACGCCGCCCCCAATCGCGGAGAGTTCATCCGTCATTTCAACGATTGGCTCCGGCATGATGTAACCGCCAATTGCGAGGATGTCCGCGAGCCGGCCAATCTGCTGCACGCGGTCGCCGGCGATGGTGGCGACGGCGCCACCCGGGCGGGGAGCTGCGACGTAATGCGGCTCGATCCCCACCGGGTTCAAGCTGAAGCTGGCGTCGCTGCCCGAGTCGATGAGAGCGACCAGCGAGAGTTCCCCCAAGCGGACGCGGATGACCGGCGTTTTGCGCGCGTCGTCGAATGCGATGGTTGAACCGGGCACGAGCGGAGCATTCCGAGCCGGCTGCAGCAGCACGCGGCTGTGGGGGTAATCGAGCGTCAGCATGATTTCACGGAACAGGGGGAATCCCAACACCCCATCAATCTTCAGTCCGAGATGGGCAGAAATAGCCGCGCAGTCATAGAGGAGTACTGGGACGTCGTCGAAGATAGCGTCGCCCAATTCGAGCCGCCCCAGCCAGCCGGCGGGCAATTCGGTGACGACTCCATCCGCCGCGGTGACCCTCACCCGGGGCGAGGGTGGCGGCGGTAATCCTTTGCTCGGATAGCGGCGGGCCAGCGCGGGCGTCACGAGTGTGACTGACGAACCCGTATCGATGAGGAATCGATGCGGGCCCGAGCGATCCCATTTCGTTTCCAGCAGGATAAAATTGCCGACAATTTGGGCGGGCAGTTCGATTGATGGCGACTTGAGTGTCGTTCTGCCTGGGCGGGGTGGCTCGCGGCGGAAAGGCAGGACGGAGCATCCGGTTACTACGAGCAGGCACAGCACCGTCGCGAGCCGACGCGCCCAATAGGGTCGGCGGCGCCGCCTTGTCCTCGAGCCGGAGCAAGACGGTTGGAATCCGTCGGCCATGTCACTTCACCGGTTTCGGCAACCGGGTGCTGAGCGCCAGAGCGACGAGGGACAAAACCGCCGCCCCGTAAAACACCACTGGGGAGTCAAAGCGCCAGAAAACGATCCCCGCCAACAGCGGGGTGAAGGCCCGCGCGAGCGCGCTCAGGGAACGGAAGATGCCCAATACCCGGCCTTGTTCCTCGGGTCCCGCATAAAGGGAAATCAATCCGGAGGTCGAAGGGTTTACCAACCCTGAGCCCAAGGCGAGCAGCGCCACGCCCAGATACAACATCCACGCCTGCGGCGCATAGCCGATCACCACCAGCCCGATCGCGGAAAAACCAAGGCCCGCGCCAAGCACTGGAATCTCGTTCGCGAATTTGAGCAGCTTTCGAACGAGGTAACCCTGGGTGATGATCGCGCAAAGCCCGAGGAAACTCAGCAGCTTGCCGTTGTCCCACGTGCTGTAGCCGAAGCGCCGGCTGGCCAGGAAAGTCAGCGCGGCCTCCATTGCCACGAAGGCGACCGAATAGACGAACGCCACGAGATTGGCGCGGCGCACGGCGGCGTTGGACAAGCCGAAAATGGCCGCGATGGGATTGCGCAGTCGCGGCTCGCGGGATTCCGCGCGCGCGCGGTCCGACAGGGTTTCCTTAAAGCGCGCCGTGATCCACCCCAAGTTTACGAGGCTCAACGCGAAGGCGACAAACGCCGGGAGGGAAAAGGGATTTACGCCCCAGCGCGCCAGCCCGGGAAACGTCGTGAGCGGATTCCACTGGGACGCCAAGGCGCCGACCGCCGGTCCGGTGACGAGGCCCAGCCCGAACGCGGCGCCGACGAGCCCCATGGCCTTGGAGCGTTCCTCGCGCGAGGTCACATCCGCCACCGCCGCGGTCGCGACGGAAAGGTTACCGCTGAACCCGCCGCTTACCATGCGGGCGAGCAGGAAAAGCCAAAACGAACCGCTGAACATCCAGACCAGGTAACTCAACGCCGTGCCTGCCACGGTCCAACGCAGCACGCCGCGTCTTCCCCGCCGATCGCTCAGGGCGCCCCAGAAGGGCGCGAAGATGAATTGCAGGATGGAGAAGACCGAACTCAGGACGGCGCCGAATAGAACCGGCGCGTAGTTTTCGATCCCGGCGGCGCGCGCGATCGCATCCGTTTGCCCGACCAGCCAGCCCAGCGCGCCCGTGCGCCCTTCGAGTTTCAGATAATACGTCAGCAAATCCGGCCCCAGCGGAAAGATGATCGAGAACCCGATCAAATCGATGTAAAGCGTGAGGAAAATGACCCCCAGCGAAAGCCGGCGGGGGACCGGCGCAGGAGGAGAGGGGAGAGCGGTGGACACGATGAACGTTAAACCCAAGAGAGTTCCCGCGCTCACGCCAAGGCGCAAACGCGAGGAGGCGCCCAACGGGGCAGAGATCGTTTGGGTCGGTTAAGCCGGTCGCGAAACAACCCGGGGCCGGCCGGGTTTCCGCCGCCGCTTACATCCGGTACGGCAACGGATATCGCGCGGCCAGCGTAGCCACGCGGTCCTTTACCTGCGCGATTACGGTGGTTTCATCCGTGCCACCGATGGCTGCCAGCACGGCATCAATGCAGGAGGCGATTTCTTCCATGTCGCGCTCCACGAAACCGCGGGTCGTCACCGCCGGGGTCCCGAGGCGGATGCCGGAGGCCTGGAAGGGGCTGCGCGTTTCGAACGGCACTGTATTTTTGTTACAGGTGATGTGGGCAAGGTCCAGGGTCTCCTGCGCCTTCTTGGCCGTGAGCTCCGGAAACTTGGGGCGCAGGTCCACGAGCAGGAGGTGATTGTCGGTCCCGCCGGAGGCGATCTTGTAGCCGCGTGAAATCATCGCCGCGGCGAGCGCCCGCGAATTTTTGATGACCTGCTCCGAGTAGGTCTTGAACTCGGGTTTGAGGCATTCGGCAAAGCAAACCGCCTTGGCGGCAATCACGTGCATGAGCGGACCACCCTGTCCGCCGGGGAACATGGCGGAGTCGATCGCCTTCGCGTGAGCTGCCCGGCAGAGGATCAGTCCGCCGCGGGGACCGCGCAGGGTTTTGTGCGTGGTCGTTGTGACAAAGTCGGCGTGCGGCACGGGCGAGGGGTGCAGGCCCGAGGCCACCAGCCCGGCAATGTGCGCAATGTCCGCAAAGAGAAAGGCGCCGACGCTGCGCGCGATTTCGCCCATGCGCGCGAAGTCGATCACGCGCGAGTAGGCGCTGGCGCCGACGGTGATCATCTTGGGCTTTTCGCGCTGCGCGGTGGCGGCGAGTTCATCGTAATCGATGAGCCCCGAATCCTCGCGCACGCCGTATTGGCAAAAATTGTACAGCTTCCCGGAGAAATTCGCGGGATTGCCGTGGGTGAGATGCCCGCCGTGGCTGAGGTTCATGCCGAGCACCTTGTCACCGGGCTGGAGCACCGCGGTGTAAACGGCGAAATTGGCCTGCGAACCCGAGTGCGGCTGGACGTTGGCGTGCTCCGCGCCGAACAACTTCTTCGCCCGCTCAATGGCCAGGTTCTCCACCTTGTCGACCTGTTCACAGCCGCCGTACCAGCGTTTGGCCGGATAGCCTTCGGCGTACTTGTTCGTGAGCACGCTGCCCTGAGCTTCCATCACCGCCGGATAAGTGAAGTTCTCCGAGGCGATGAGTTCGATGTGACTCTGCTGCCGGCCGAGCTCGGCGGCGATGGCAGCATAAATTTCGGGATCGAGGTGGCGCAACGGCGCGGCGGCGAGAGACATGAGGATGGTGATTGAACGGCGATGGACAGGAACGTGGACGGGTTGGAGGCAAAGCCAAATTCCGCCCCGCGAAAACGAAAAACTAACCGGCGAGTGTCTTAAGCCGCTCCACGAGCGCCGGGATCCCCTCGACCATTTCGTCCCGCGCCGACTCGTACAGTTTCAAAGGACCGCCATAGGGGTCCCCGATCTCGCGGTCGACATTGCCCGCCAGAAACTCGCGAAACAAAAAGAGATTTCGGGGTGGCGGTTCCGCCTGCGCCAGGATCAGCGCCCGGTGGGACTCCGTCATGCAGAGGACGATCAGCGCCTGGTCGATCAGGTGTTGCGTGAGCGACTGCGCGCGATGCTGTGCGATATTAATCCCGACTTTCTTCAGGGCGATGACGGAGTTTTCCGAGACCGCCTGGCCAGGGCGGGCCGCCACGCCGGCTGAAATCACCTGGAGGGAACGCAGCGGCTCGGGCTGCGCCGCCAGGGCATGCTGCAGTAGCGCCGCGGCCATGGGGCTGCGGCAAATGTTAGCCGTGCACACTGTAACGATGGGACCAAGCGCGGACATCGAGGCCACGGAAAGGACATGGTTTGGCGGGAAAGGCAAAGCTGGAGTGTGGAACGGCTGCCGCGCGGCCGTCAGTATCCGCTCACACTTTTTTCAACGCGCGCAGCGCGCGGTGCAGGTGGATGGCCCGCTGCAGCGTGGCATCGGTCGGCGGCGAGTTCACGGCGGCTTTTCGCGCGTCCGCGGCGCTTTCCGCTTCCGTCGAGCGATCGCGTGAGAGGCTGGCTTCGTCGTAACGCGGCTTGTCGGGGTTTTCGGCGATGAGGGTCAAGAGTTCCGCGCCGTGCTCGAGCGCATCGTAGGCCAGCCGATCCTTTTCTGCGGACGTGTCGATCGCAATGTCCGGGACGAAGGCTGCGCCCGGGAGGCCGACGACCAGTACGGCCGGTCCGCCGCCGCGGTTGGCGAACGGGGCTAGCAGCGCCGGATGAGTGTCGGCATTCGCGAGCACGATAATCGGGGTGCGGGGCGCGGCGTGGAATTTTACCCACGCGACCAGCGCTACCGCCGCGTCCTTGTCGCCCTGCACATAACGCAGGTCGATGATGCGCGTCAGCGGGCGGGACGGCTCCGGGCCCGGGAGATCGCCCGGCAGGATGTGAATCCGGTGATAAAAGAGATTGCTGCCGAGATCCCGCGTCAGCGGCGCGGCGACCGCCGCCACCCCGGCCAAAACAAAAATAAAAAAATACCGCGCCGGCTTCATTCGCGATTGAGCTGCCGGGCGCCGATGTCACGGCGGAAGTATTTTGAGCTGCAGTCGACTTGATCGCAGACGGCATACGCCGCCGTCGCCGCCGCACGCAGGGTCCGCCCCAGCGCCGTCACGCCGAGCACGCGGCCGCCATTGGTCACCACCTGCCCGGCAGAGTTTGTGGTCGTGCCCGCATGCAGAATCGAAACGCCCGCCGGCAAGGCGCGGGGCAGGGTGATGGCGTCCCCTTTCGGAAACGATTCCGGGTAGCCCCGGGCAGCGATCACGACGCAAAGCGCGTACTCGGGTCTTACTTCGAGCTTCACGCCGGCCAATTCTCCGCGGCTGGCTGCCCACAGCAACCCCAGCAGGTCCGTGGCAACCCGGGGGAGCACCACTTGGGTTTCCGGATCGCCGAATCGCGTGTTGTATTCGATCACGCTGGGGCCCGTCGGGGTCAGCATGATGCCGATGAAAAGGGTGCCGCGAAAATCGATGCCCTCGGCGGCGATCGCGTTGACGGAAGGTTGGACGATTTCCTGCTCGATGCGTCTGAGCAGCTCCGGGGTCACCACTTCAGCCGGTGAATAGGCGCCCATGCCGCCGGTGTTGGGGCCCGTGTCGCCGTCGCCCACGCGCTTGTGATCCTGCGACGTGGGGAGGATCACGTAATCGCGGCCGGAGACAACGACGAGGATCGAAGTCTCTTCGCCGAAAAGACAGTCCTCGATCAGAATGCGCCGTCCGCTCGCGCCAAAGCGTCCGCCTTCGAGCATTTCGCGAACCGCTGCTTCGGCTTCGGCATGCGCCGCGGCCACGACCACGCCTTTGCCGGCGGCCAGCCCGTCAGCCTTGACCACAATGGGGAGTCGCCGACCCCGCAAGTAGTCGAGAGCCGGACCCGTTTCGCTGAAAAACGCCGCCGGCGCCGTGGGAATGCCGTATTTCAGCAGGATTTGCTTCGTGAAGATTTTGGAAGCCTCCAGGCGGGCTCCATCCGCTTTCGGCCCATAGACGGCCACGCCGGTGGCGATCAGTCGATTGGCGAGACCAAGCGCCAGGGGCACCTCGGGGCCCACGACGACAAACTCGATCCGCTCGCGGCGGGTGAGGGCAACCAGAGCCGGCACGTCGTCGGCCGGAATGGGCACGCAGACCACATCGGCCGCGATGCCGGCATTGCCAGGAGCGCAGATCACACGGGGTTTGGCCGGCGACGCGAGCAGCGCTCGAACGAGCGCGTGTTCACGGCCACCGGAGCCGACGACCAGCACGGAACGGGGAAGGGCGGAAAGAGCCACGGCGCGAAAAACTCAGAGCCGCGCCCGGGAGGCAAGCTGCGTTACGGGCATATTAAAGCACCTGCAGCTTCTTCCGATAGAAAGCGACCACTTCGTCCGGGTCATCGGTGAAGAGCACATAGTCCGCGACCCACGCGGGGGCGCGCTTTGTGCTGATCATCGTGCGGAGCTGGCGGCGGAGGTCGCCCCAGAATTTGGCGTTGAAGAATACGTAGGGTACGCGCGGCCGGATCCCGAGCTTGAGATTGCACAACTCAATTCCGACCTCCTCCAAGGTTCCGACGCCGCCGACGTTGAAGATGCAGAAATCCGCCGCTTCGAACCATTTTTGCCGGAAGTGACGGGAGGATTCTTGAAACGTATTGAAGAAATCCACGCCAAGCTCCGGCGGCTGGGCTTCGAGTTCCAGGAAGCATGCGCCTGTCAGCGCGCCTTTTCCCCGGGCCTGATCGGTGGCCAGGCGCATCACGCCGCCGCCCCCGCCGGTCAGCACGCCGAGGTTCGTGCCGATGAATTTCGTCAGTTTGTCGACGAGGGAGGAAATGCGGTCGGTGTCTTGTTGCTCCAAACCGATGGCCGATCCGTAGAAAGCCAGCAGAGTCGACTCTTGAAAACGTCGGGCAATCTCCTCCCGCACGAAGAAGCCGTGTTCCTTCTTGTAGGTGTGCAGATACAGATCCCTGGTGAGATCGTCGTACCAATAGATCTGCAGGCCGATGGCGTTGAACGTGTCGAGGCGGGCGTGGGCGTTGCTCGAAAGAAAATAGCCGTGGGTTCGCGAAGCGCGGCGAAAGATGATGCGCCGCAGCTTGAGGTCCGCCATCCGCGTCACCAGTTCGATCTGCTCGAGGAGCGCGGGAAAATAATCGAGCACCAGCGTGTCGGCATTTTCCGGCGCCGCATCGAGGGCCTCGATCATGTTGCGGTGGCCGCAGGGGCCGCCGTTGCCCGGGAGCACTCGTTTTAGATCGTCCCCCGCGCGCAGGAAAACCGCGTGATTGTCCATCGTGCCGCTCTGGCCCTTCACGACGATTTTCGTCCTGGGCCGCGCCACCCCGCCGGAAGCCGGCGGATTTTCGTCGAGACACCGGTAGAGTTCCGTCGCCGTGCCGAGGAGCCGGGTGCGTTTTTTTGCGAGGGCCTTGAACTCCGAATCGCTGCCTTCCGGCGCGCGGAAAACTTCGACGGAAACCACCGGGTTCACGACGGGTTGGTCGCCGGTGTTGTAGATCTCCAGCATCACGTTCGTGCCGAACGTCTTGATGGGGTCGAGCAGCACCGCGCTGGTGTGGAGGCCGAAGTTGCCTTCGCCTTGGTTCAAAACGACAAAGTGTTCCCGCAGATACATCGAGCAACTCGTAAGGAT
>JBEENF010000116.1:0-9317 GCA_041192325.1 Verrucomicrobiota bacterium | reverse complement strand
GACAATCCCGTGCTCGGCGCAGAAATCCAACATCTCCTGAGTTTCCGGCAACCCGCCAATCAGGGAACCCGCCAGCCGGCGTCGGCCGAAAATCAATCCACCCACGCCGGGCGAGGGGTGCGGCGTCGCCGGCACTCCAACGAGGCACATCGTGCCATCGCGTTTGAGCGCGCCAATGAACGGGTCGAGATTGTGCGATGCGGCCACGGTATTGAGGATGAAATCGAAACTGCCCGCCTGTCGCTTCATCGCCGCGTCGTCCTTCGAGATCACCACTTCGTCCGCGCCGAGTCGCTTCGCATCTGCCGCTTTGCCCGGTGAAGTCGTGAACAGAACCGTGTGGGCGCCGAACGCGCGCGCAAATTTCACGCCCATGTGGCCGAGTCCGCCCAAGCCGACGATGCCCACCTTCTGGTTTGGACCCACCTTCCACTGCCGCAGCGGCGAGTAGGTCGTGATGCCCGCGCACAAAAGCGGAGCCGCGGCCTTCAAATCCAGCTTCGGCGACACGCGCAGGACATAACCTTCGTCGACGACAATGTGACTCGAGTAACCGCCGCAGGTCATCTTGCCGGGCCGGTGCTTGTCGGGGCTGTTGTAGGTGAAAATCAATTCGCCCCGATCGCAGTATTGCTGAAACCCCGCGCGACAGCTCGCGCACGTGCGACACGAATCGACGAGGCAACCGACGGCGGCGGCGTCGCCGACCTTGAACTTGGCGACCTCCCGGCCGACGCGCGTCACCCGTCCCACGATTTCGTGCCCCGGCACGCACGGATACGTCGTCGGCCCCCATTCGCTGCGCACGGTGTGCAGGTCGGAATGACAAACCCCGCAGTACAAGATATCCATCTCGACATCGGACGGACCCGGGTCGCGCCGTTCGAAGTGGAAGGGACTCAGGGGTGAACGCGGGTCATGAGCAGCGTAGGCAAGAGCGGTTTTCATAGGAGTGGGAAATGTTCCGCCGCACGGGATTACCCGCGTGCGGGCGGACCGGAGCGTATCCCGTGTCCGGCGGGGCGCAATGCCTCGCGCACTTTCTTGTACGGCCGCGAAAGCGCCTGGCGGCCGGATACAATTACGTGCCGCAGAACGTCTGGTAGCCCGCGCCGCCGTCCGGAGCAGGCTCGCGATATTCGGGCGCGGCGCGGTCGTGGGCGAAGGGTGTCGCCACGATCTCCAGCAGCCGCTTCAAGGTGGTGAAATCGTTGTCCTCGGCTGCGGCCAGCGCGGCTTCCACCCGGTGATTGCGCGGGATAAACGCCGGATTACTTGCGCGCCGCAATCCCTCCGCCTCCGCCGGCGACTGCCCTTGCCGCCCCAGCCGCGCCCGCCAGCGCTCGTGCCACGCGAGATAATCCGCGTCGGATCGTCGCGCATCGCCGGTCGGCAGATCAGGCGCGAGTCCGGCAAAGGTGTTGGTGAAATCCGCGCGCGTCGTGTGCATCCACGTCAACAGCGCCTGGATGAGCGCGGCGTCTTCGGGCTCCTCGTTAAACAGGCCCAGTTTTCGCCGCATCCCGGCGATCCAGTGGCGCTGGTATTGCGGCGCGAAACCGCCGAGCGCCTCCGTGGCAGAGGCGACCGCCGCTTCCTCGCTGGCGTCGAGCAGGGGCAGCAAGGTCTCGGCCAGCCGCGTGAGATTCCACTGCGCGATGGCCGGTTGATTCTGGTACGCGTAGCGGCCCCGCGCATCGATCGAGCTGAACACGGTCGCCGGATCGTAGGCGTCCAGGAACGCGCAGGGACCATAATCGATGGTCTCGCCGGAAAGCGCCATGTTGTCGGTGTTCATCACGCCGTGGACAAACCCGACCAGCATCCACTGCGCAATGAGCGCGGCCTGCCGCGCGATGACGGCATTGAGCAGCGCCTGCGCCGGGTTGTCGGCGGCCGCCAGCTCCGGGTAATGGCGTCGCAACGTGTAATCAACGAGCGCGCGTTGCGCGACGGCATCGCCGCGGGCCGCGGCCCACTCGAAGGTGCCCACGCGAAGGTGACTGGCGGCGACGCGCGTGAGCACGGCGCCCGGGCGCGCGGTCTCGCGCCACACCTCTTCGCCGGTCGCAGCGACGGCGAGGCTTCGCGTCGTGGGAATGCCAAGCGCGTGCATGGCCTCGCTGATGAGGTATTCGCGGAGCATGGGGCCCAGCGCGGCGCGTCCATCGCCACGACGTGAATACGGCGTGGGCCCCGGGCCTTTCAGCTGGATGTCGAATCGTTCCCCGGCGGGGGTGATCTGTTCACCCAGCAGAATCGCGCGCCCGTCGCCGAGCGTCGTGAAGTTTCCGTATTGATGCCCCGCGTACGCCTGGGCGAGCGGCCATGCGCCGGGCGGCGGCTGGTTGCCCGCGAAAATCGCCGCGGCCTCGTCACCCGCGAGCGCCGCTGCGTCCAGCCCGAGCGACTCCGCCAGCCGGAGGTTGAGCAGCACCAGTCGCGGCGCGCGCACCGGGGTGGGCGCCACCGCCGCGTGAAACACCGGCGGCAAACCCGCATACGAATGCTCCAGCCGCCAACCCGGCGCGGCGGGCGAAAGGGCAGCAGGAGCGGTGGAGGGCGCAGCTTGAGGCATGACGCCAAGGAGGGATTAACCCTCAATTAGGCAAGCCGTCCGCTTTTGGCTGGGGCCTGCCTGCCGTGCTGCGGAGTCGGCGGGGCGGAAAAAGGAAAGTTCCGGCCCGGGGGGTTTCTGTGGGAACCGAAAGAGGAAGCTCAGGAACTTATCCGGGCTGGGCGCCACCATGGATAGGTGAATCCCCTCCTCCTGATCCTTATTCTGCTTCTTCTGTTCGGCGGCGGCGGCTTTTATCTCGGCGGGCCCGCTATCGGCGGCAGTGGCATCGGCCTCATTCTTCTGGTCTGCATCATCATCTATCTGATGGGCGGCTTTCGCGGACGAAGCTAAGCGCGGCGCCGGTTTCCGGGCGCCCCGGGCGGAAAATTTCCCTGCGACCGCGTCGCCGCTCTTCGATTTAGGGGACGAGCTGCGCGGTCACATCCACGCCGTTGCGCTCCAGCCGGCCCCGCAAAGGTTGCGCCGGCTGCGCAACGCGATGGGAATTTGTCCCCGCCGTCATTTGCACGCGCGTCAGGCCGTCCACTTGCACGGCTTGGGCGTTCAACTGGAGCAGATCCCCGCCGGTGATGCGCGGGTCACCGGCGCCGCCGACCAGAATTACCGGAGTGGCCGTGCCGGAGGCGGCGATATCGCCGATGAAAAGCGGGCCGTCAATGGTCACGCCCGGCGCATAGACGCCCGTGATTCCCGTGGCACTGCTGTAGCGCACATTGGCCGTGCGCACGCTGCCGAAGCGGCCGTTGGTCGAGGTGATGGAGAGGGCAGCCAGGTCCGCCATGCCGTCGTAGACCACCTCGTCCCGGAAGAGCGCCTGATTGAAAGCGGTGCCGCGACCGACGCTAAAGATCGAGACATGCGAATTTTCGTTGGCCCCGCTGATGACCACCGAAGCGCGGCCTCTCATGTAGAGCGTGCCCTGATTGTATTTCGCGGGCAGTCCGGGACCGGTGGCGTTCTCGAGCGCAATGGAAACCGTGCCGTCGCCGCTAAATTCCACCTGCACGATGTCGTCATTGAGATCCAGATACGAGGCGCGCACGATCTGGCCCGGATCCGCCGTCAGCGTGATCGCCGCGCCTTCCAGCAACAACTGGTCGTAAACATTTCCGTTCGCGTGGATGATGTCCGGAAATTCCTTCGCGGCGCCGACGAATTTGTTGCCCGTCGCCACGCCCACGGTCGCGCGCTGGCTGGAGGTCGTGACGCTGCCATTGGAGGCGAGCGCCTCATAAACGCCGGCGTCGGCCGGCTGCACGCTGGCGATCGTCAGCGTCGCCCCGGTGGCGCCCGCGACCGCCACGCCGTTGCGCTGCCACTGGTAGCTGGAGGCCCCGGAGGCGGCCGCCGCCAGCGTGACGGCCCCGCTCGCGTTGACGAACTGGGCAACCGGCTGCGTGGTGAAGACCGGCCCGCCCACGACGGAAACCAGGAACGTCGCTTCGGCGACGCCGCCATTCGTGTCGGTGGCGCGAACCGTGACGTTCGCGCTCCCCGCCGCGCGCGGCGTCAGCGCCAGGGCGGAGCCGGAGACCGCCGCGCTGACGATCGCCGGAGCGGAGCTCTGTGCCGTCAGCGCGAGCACCCCCGCATCCACCCCATCGGGATATTGGGGCACAATCTTGATTGAGAGAACGTAAACGAGATTGGCGTCGAGAATCGCCGCCCCTCCCCCCACAAAATTGCGCACCGGCAGTTCACCGAAAGGCGCGCCGGCGTTGGCGCGGGGCAGCGCCGCGATCGCATCCACGATGGTCATGCCGGATCCGAGCACCCGGCCGAACACCGTGTAGCCCCCGTTGTTGCCCGGGCCGAGCGTCGTGGTGTTGTCAGCCACATTGAAGTACCATTCGCTCTTGGCGCTGTTGATTTCGCTGGTTCGCGCCGCCGCCAGCGTTCCCCGCGCGTTCGGCAGCGCGTATTCCAACGGCACGGGCGAAAATGGCAGAATTGGCGAAAGGTTGGCCAACGGTCCCCGGTAGCCGCCGCCTTGCACGATGGAGGACAGATTCCCCGCGGCAAAATAGGCGGACCGGTGGAAGAACGTGTTCCCGTAAGCCCCTGCCTGCACATACGAGAGAAAATTAGCCACGTGCAGCGGCGCGCTTTCCGAGCGCAGCTCCACGTTGAAGGCGCCCAGAACGGTTTCGAATTGCGCAATCTGGCCGCTAACCCCGGGGAGCAGAAAATAATCCCGCAGATCGATCGTCAACGGCGCGCCCCCGGTGGCGAGGGTCTGGGACGCCAGGGTTCGGCCGACGGCGGGCGAGGTGGACTGCGCGGGCAGCGCGGTGGTCAGCGCCAGCGCCAAGAGGAGAAAAAGGGAGGAAAAGCGAGGAAGGGTCATGAGACGTTGCCAAGGCCAGACGCCGGGTTTCGTCCCCTTGTTCCCACCGAAATTCCCCTGTCTTTCAAGCTCCGTCTGCGCCGCGTCGACGCCGCCGCACGCGGCGCTTTTCCAACCATCTGCGGCGAAGGCGCTCGGGCGGTCAGCTAACCTTCCCTCCCCGGCAGCCTTCAGAAGCGCTGCGTCAACTGGGCGGAAACCAAGTGCCCGTAATCGCGCGAGCCCACATCCCCCCGCTGGAGCGAGTATTGCAGTTTGCCCTGCGTGTGGGCGGTGAAGCGATAGCCCGCGGCGAGATCACCCCGCGTGACGGGCAACCCCCATTTGACCCGGCTGGATCGTTCCGGAATGGAGCCGTATAATTGTTCGTTCCATCGCAGCGCGCCGAACAGCTGCGGGGTTAGCTTGTACTTGGCCTCTACGTAGTAGGCCAGCGTGTCGGCCGGACCCACGAGGGGAATCTCAAATCGCGCCGCGTAGATTTCTCCCCATACCTGCAAGTGTCGGCGGGCGAAGCCAAAATCGTGTCCGATCACCAGCTGGCGATAATCGCCGCGCCCGTGGAGCGAATTCTGCAATTTGGACGCATGGGGTAACAGGTATGCGCCGGAACTGCCGGAAAGCCCAAGCGTCCAGGTCTGGCTCGGTCGAAAACCCAGGCGCGCACTGACGGTGGGGTGGTCCCAAAAACCCTGCATCCGACCCCAAGTCTCGGGACGCGACGAAAGCGGCGCGTGTTTCACCTCGAATGCATATTGCAGTTTCCCCGTTCCCCCAAAAAGCGCCGCGCCAGTCGCATAGCTCGGCCCCCAGATGATGGGCAGCCGCAAGCGCTTCTCGATCGCCGTGATCCGCGCCGGCAGACCCGGCCGCACGTGGGACCAGGCGAGCAGGGTGGCGCTGCTGCGCAGCGCCTCGTTGTCCCACACCCCGGTCAGCAGCTCATAAGGGAGCGGCGCGGTGATGAAGGGATTGCTCCACGACCCATGGCGGTTCGCCCAATTGCCCACCACGGTCGCGAACCGCCCGATCTGCAGACTCGCGCGGCCGTCTGTCCAAGGCGTCAATCGCAGCGCATACTCATCGAGCCGCGCCTTCAGCGGTTCGTTGGCCGGATCAAAACCGCGGTCGACCCGCGCCTGCGCAAACAGGTAGAGCTGCGATCCCAGTTGCGCATCCAGAAAAACCGACAACCGGGGAGTAAACAACGAATCGCCGGCGGCGTGAATCACGCCCGGCGCCCTCGGTCGGAATTGATACCCCTCGAGATCCATCGTCCCGCTGAGCCGCGCGCGAAACTGGCCCCCGGCGCTGCTGACCGACAACGCATCGCCCACGCGGTCAAAGAATTCCTCCGCCCCGGAAGCGCTGACCGCGCCACCGCACAAGCCCGCGAGATAAAGCCAGGTTTTCATGCGCTGACCGGCGCCGCCACCGCCGGGGCGGTCGCGAGCCGGAAACGAACTTCGAACTCGGTCCAGTTTTCCTCCGAACGCGCCAGACGCAAATCACCGCCGTGCAAACTCGCGAGCTGCCGGGCGAGATTAAGCCCCAAACCATACCCAGGCACATTCTCCCCGATCGCCCCGCGGTGAAATCGCTCGAAGATATGCGCCCGCGCCGCAGGAGGAATCGGCCGCCCGGTATTGCCCACCGAGAGGAGGACGTCAGCGCCTTCGGCGCGGGCCGTGATGCGAATCAAGCCGCCGCGCTGATTGTACTTCCGCGCGTTTTCGAGCAGGTTTTGCAGAATGATCGCGGTATAACGCTTTTCCCCCGCGATGTGTAACGCCCGCGGGAAGGCCGTTTCAATGCGGAGGTCGAGCTCGTCCGGCAACACGTCGAGATCGTCCAGCGCCGCCTCCAGCAATTGCGATAGATCGACCGGCGCAATTTCCAGCTTCATCCGCCCGGCATCCATGCGCGACAGCAGCAACAGATCCTCGATCAGGCTCGATAGCCGGAAAGTCTGGTGGATGAGCGCCGACAGCTGGTGGCATTCCTCGGGCGAAAGGTTTTCGCGGGCGAGCAACTCCTCAAGGCCGGCGCGCAGCACCGTCACCGGCGTCTTGAGCTGGTGGGACGCATCGGCGGAGAAACGCGCCGAGCGCTGCAATTCCCCATGCGACAGTTCGAGTGCCGCCTCGGCCCGTTCGCGTTGCGCGCGGTTTTCCTCGGAGTCGACCGCGAGTTTTTCCACCGGATCTGAAAGCCGCCCCGCGACGAAGTGGCTCGCGACCAGACCACCGAGCAGGAAAAGCACGCCGGCGCCCACGACCTGCCAGCGCAACTCGCGCTGCTGCTCCCGCAAGCCCGCCAGCGGATAAAGGCAAACTTCGTACGCCGGCGGGAACACGGATTCGGGGTTCAATCGCTTGTAGAAAACTTCGTGGTGGGCCCCTTCAATCACGGCGCGCTGGCGCCTTTCCGCGTCAGCCGGACCGGAACGATCGTGCGCGATTTCCGCCGCCAAGGCCGTGGAAGCCGCGGGGGACAGCCCTGCGACGTCGAGCTGGCCGTCCACCCACACCCCGCTCTTCATGCCCAGCGTGGCGGCGCCCCCGCCCAGTTCGAAGGGTTTGAAGCCGAGCACCAGCGCCGCGATCACCTCCCCCGTTTCCGTCGAGATGATGGGCATCGCGATGATTTCGGAAACGGCGCCCGCCAGCGGCGCCGCCTTGTGCCGCAGATAACCGATCTGCTGCTTGCCCGGCGCGCCCGTCAGCGAAAGCCGCGCTTCCTCGTCCGGGGGCAGCGCACCGGCCGCGCGTGTCTTCCCCGCCGGAATCAGCGCGCCAGTGCGATCGAGAAATCGATAAAACTCGGCGTGCAGCGCGGAGGCCGCCCGCTCCGCCGGCGTATCGCCCGGCCGCTGCAAAATGTCCCGCAGTTCGTCCTCCGCGCTGGGGTACAACAATTCCAGCGCGCCGTCCTCCAGCGCGGCATGGATGCGGGGCTTGCGCACGAGCGCCCGGCATCGCTCCACCAGCGCGGCGTAACGGATTTCCTGCGCGTGATGCAGCGCGGCCAGCTCCCCCTGAAACTGCCGCTGCAGATCGCTCGCCACCGTCGCGGTCAAATTCCGATCCGCAAAATAGAGCCCCAGCGCGGTGATCGTCGAGACGATCACCATGATCGCCACAAGCAGCTTGCTGCGAAAGCCCGTGACCCGCGAAGCCTTCGACTGCACCGCCGCGTTCACGGGAAATCGACGCGCAGCGTTGCCCCGCTGTTCAGCTCAATGGACTTCTCGTGCGTGGTCTTGCTGTCGATCCAAGCCTTGAGCACGTACCGACCAGTCGGCAAACCGGTCAGTCGGAACTGCCCTTGCGCGTCAGTCACCATGAAATGGGGCGTGTTCAACACGAGGATGAGCGCGCGCATGTGTTCATGGATGTCGCAACGCAACGTCACCAAGCCCGGCGCATCGAACACTTGCGCGGGAACAGGTTTCTCGTCCGACCGATACCGGCCCAAATCGAAACGCTTGGGCGTCGAATAGGAGAAAATGTTGTGATACGCGTCGTCGAGGTTGGGAAACTCGACCTTGGTGCCGACCTGCACCGGCAATAGCGTTGGGATAAACGTCAGGTCTTTTTGCGTCATCTGCATCACCGCCGGCGGCCGGGACGCCGCAAAGACACCCTCCAGATAGACGACGGCCAGAGGCGGGTCGGTCCGCAGCACCCCGCCCTTTGCCACCACTTCGTAACGTTGATTGACGACCGGGGCAGTCCGATTCCGGGTGATCGCCACCCGCCCCTCCACGGTCTGCTCCGCGGCAAAGCCCGCGGCCAGCGCGCCCATCAGGCCAACGGCAATCACGACGGGGCGGAAGGGGACGCAAGAGAGAGTCACGACAATTGCTCCGGGGGACGAAGGGTGTAGCCGACGGCGCGCAGTGTGTGAATAAGGGGGGCCGGGAACGGGGAATCGATTTTTTTGCGGAGGCGCGCGATGAAGATCTCGACCGTGCGAGTATCGTATTCGTGGTCCCGTTGCCAGACTCGCTCGCACAATTCCGTCCGGGAAAACACCCGGCCGGGTTCCTGCATCAGCACGTGCAAGACATCGAACTCGCGCGGCGAAAGCGCGATCACCCTGCCGGCCCGCGCCACCCGGCGATGTCGTACATCCATCTGGAGATCGTTTACTTTCAGCAAATCGGCGGCCGTCGGCGTGCTGCCTCTCCGGCCCAGCGCGTCCACGCGCGCGACCAATTCGTCCATCGCAAACGGCTTGGCCAGATAGTCGTCCGCGCCCGATTGCAAGCCTTTGACCCGGTGCTCAACCTCACTGCGGGCCGTAAGGATCAGCACCCGCGCACTGCACTTCGACTCGCGCAGCCGGCCGAGCACCGACATTCCGTCCAACCCCGGCAAATTGAGA
>JBEENF010000115.1:0-9348 GCA_041192325.1 Verrucomicrobiota bacterium | reverse complement strand
TGGTCGCCGATATGCTGGACGACGATCCGGACAACATTCTGATCGAGGTGCGCAGCACCACGGGACTGTTGGACGACGCGATCACGCTGTCGGGCGCGGAAATGTCGGCGACCCTGATTCGGATCAACGTTCGTACCGGCCGCCAGAAGCAAGTCGAGGACGTGGACTCCGCCGGGCGGCTGCTGCCTGATCGCATGGGTAAGCCGCGCTTGGCGCTGCATTTTTTCAGCACGGAACGGAGCTTCGATTATTACGACGGCAAGCGCTGGCAGAAACTGGACAAGCGGCTGCCGGAATTTGCGGCGGCGCCGTTCCGGCTCTCGCCGGAAAACTTTCTCGGCCGACACTCGTTTCCGGTCGGGTTCGAGGGCGACGGTCAGTTGATGTACGTGGCTTCAAACGCGGGCCGTGACAGCTACGGCATTTATGGGCTGAACATGCAGACGGGCCAGCGCACGGATTTTGCGATCGAGCATCCGCAGCTTGACCTGGCGGACCCCGCGGAGGCGCTGCGCGGCGACATGCTGGTGTATGATCGCGTGAAGAAAAAAGTGGTGGGCGTGCGCGCGACGCCCCCCGGCTGGCCGACGACGATCTGGATCGATCCCGAGCTCAAGGCGGTGCAGCAGGCGCTCGAGCGTAGCGCGCCCGATCGTGTCGTGCAGATCCAGGAATGGGACGCGAAGCGGGAAAACTTCCTGATTCATGTCGCCGGCGCGAACGAGCCCGGCGCGTTCCTGATCTTCCGGCCGGCGGCAGGCAAGCTGGCGGAGCGCGTGCGTTGCGCGCCAGACCTCGCGCCGGAATCGCTCAACCGTTCGCGCCCCTTCGCGTTCGATTCGCCCGCGGGTCACCGGCTAACGGGCGTGCTGACGTACCCAGCCGCGCCGCGAATCAGCCCGCCGCCGGTGCTGATATATTTTCACGATGGCCCGTGGGGTCGTGATTTGCCGGGCTTTAATCGCGGCGCGCAGGCGCTGGCCACGATGGGCTTTGCCGTGGTGCAGGTGAATTATCGCGGGTCCGGCGGCTTCGGGCTGAAACACCTCACTGGCACGAAAACGGAGACGGATCGCGCCGCGGTGGACGACGGGCTGGCGGCGGTGAGTTATCTGGGCGCGCAAATGCCGTTGAACCGGAAATTGGTTGCGGTGCTCGGGGCCGGCTATGGGGGCTATCTCGCCTTGCGAGCGCTGCAGCTTTATCCGGACGCGTTTCGCGGCGCCGTCGCTCTCAATGCGCCGACCGATCTCGCGGTTTGGGTAAACGAGAAGCCGGATACAACGACGGACATGACGGTGATCGCGCCCTCGAATTCCTTTCGCACCTCGGTGCGCCGCGCGCTGTTTGGCTCCGACACGGCGCGTTTGCGGGCAATGTCGCCCTTGATGCACGCGGACGAAATCAAGGTTCCGGTGCTGCTCGTGCACGGCAGCAAGGACCAGATCGTCCCGGCGTCGCACTCGCTGCGGCTGCGCTCCGCGCTCCGCAAGTCGGGAGTGACGCTGTCCGAAGTCGATCTGCCGGGCGAAGGCCATGCCAACTGGCGGCAGGGAACGTCGATCCGGGTTTTCCGCGAGATCGAGATGTTCATGAACGAAAACATCTACAATTACCACGTGCGGACCGGAACGCCGACCGTGGTGCCGGAAAAATAGCCGCGCAGCGTCGGGGGGAGAGAACTGAAGCGTAGCGGCAACCGAACCACCGACGACAACCTGGTGAAGCTACTCAGCCGGAGGTTTACTGCGGAGCAGGGAAAGTGTGAAGCTCCCGGGCTCTTTGATGCTTCAGACCGCCCGCGGCGTCCCTTATCGGTCGGCCCGTGCCTTCCATAAGTAACCGAGCGTGAGGTTAGTTGCGGCCTGGTTTACCCGGTTTGCGCGTCTTGCTTTCGACAAATTCCCGGATGACGGCCATGCGTTGCCGCTGCCGCTCTTCCTGTTCGATTTCATCCAGCGAACGGACCGATTCGTGTTTGGCCATCGCTTTTCGCATCTTGGTTAAAGCCAGATATTCGAGCTGGCGGATGCGCTCCCGGGTGACGTGAAACTTCTTGCCGACTTCTTCGAGCGTCAGTTCCTCGCGTCCTTCCAACCCAAACCGCAATTTGATGATCTCGGCCTCACGTTTGTCGAGGGAGTTTACCATTTCGCTCAGATCATTACTCAAGTTCTTCTCGCGTAAGCCCTCGTACGGACTGACGGCGTTGTCGTCACCGACGATCTCACCAAAAGTGGCGGAATCGCCTTCCTCTCCAATCGGGGCGTCCAATGAAGCCGGCCGGACGCTGACGGACTTCAAATGAGCCACTTTGGACGTCGGTATCTGAAGTTCGACGGCCAACTCTTCATCGGTTGGTTCCCGGCCGAGCTGCTCGGTCAACATCATCGCGGTCCGGCGCATCTTGGAAATCTTGTCCACGAGATGAACCGGCAGGCGAATGGTTTTACTCTGGTTCGCCAGCGCCCGTTTGATCGACTGTTTGATCCACCAGGCTGCATAGGTGGAAAGCTTCCCCCCTTTTCGAGGGTCGAATCGCTCCACCGCTTTAATCAGACCAATGTTTCCCTCGCTGATCAAATCGAGCAAGGGGAGGCCGAAATCCTTGTAGTCCATCGCAATCTTAACGACCAAACGAAGGTTGGCTTGGATCATGTGATCACGCGCTGCCTTTTCGCCTTTGCGAATACGCTTCGCCAGTCCGATCTCCTCTTGGATGGTGAGAAGCGGCGTCTTTCCTATCTCCTGAAGGTAAAGTTGCAGATTGCTCCGCTCGCCATGGGCAATTGGCGCAGCAGGAGCAGATTCCGATTTCTCAAGAAAGGAAGGTGGTGCATCCTGCGGCGCAGCCGCCAGGACGGTGGTGGCACTAGACTCCGACCCCGACGACTCCTCAGGGTGGGTGGTGTGGCGGTGCGACTTTACTTTAGCAGGCATGATGTAAACCTTGTGAATTTTAGAGGTACTCGTGCGGTAGTTGTTCCCTCGAAGCGGAATTCATTCCAATTGTATGTACGCTCCGGCTCCACTGAAGGACGCCTTTTTCGGATTAAAGTGTCGTGCACTTTTGGCGCAAATCGGTGGGAAGTTCGGCCACCGCGACACACTATGGGGGGATTGCCCAGCGCGGGCATGGGGAGCTCTCCGATACCGCGGAGTTAACCTGCCCTTCTCCTACGGTTCTTACGGGCCACCAGCGCACCGAGGCGACCGTAACCTGCAAACGTGCAGAGGATTCAAAATTGTTCAGCCATCGCGACGGCCTTAAAAAGTGCGGTGGCCTTACTGATGGTTTCCTGATACTCTGAAGCGGGGACGGAATCTGCCACAATACCCGCCCCCGATTGAATGTGGATGAGGCCGTTCTTCAATAAGGCCGTGCGCAGCATGATGCAGGTGTCCATATTGCCGTCGTAGCCGAAATATCCGAGCGCCCCTGCGTAGAAGCCGCGTTGCGAAGGCTCGTATTGAGCGATGATCTGCATCGCGCGGATTTTTGGCGCTCCGCTCACCGTGCCTGCTGGAAACGTCGCGCGCATGAGATCGTAGGCGGTTTTGTCGGCGGCGATTCTTCCTTCGACCTGAGATACGATGTGCATGACATGTGAGTACCGCTCGATCACCATCATCTCGGGGACTTTGACGCTCCCGTATTGGCACACCCGGCCGATGTCATTCCGCGCCAAGTCGACAAGCATGAGATGTTCGGCGCGCTCTTTTTCATCCGCGAGAAGTTCTTTCTCAAGGGAGGCGTCTTCGGCCGGCGTAGCGCCACGTTTCCGAGTTCCGGCGATGGGCCTGATCTCCGCCAATCCGTCGGTCAGCCGCACATGAACCTCCGGGGAAGCGCCCACGATGGAAAAATCACCGGCCTCCAGAATGAACATGTACGGCGAGGGGTTCACGGTCCTAAGAGCCCGGTAGAGGTCGAGCGGGCTCCGCGAAAAGGCGCGGGTGAAACGTTGGGACGGCACGAATTGGATGATGTCGCCCGATCGGATAAATTCTTTGCCTTCCTCGACGGTCTGTTCGAATCGGGCTTGGGTAAAGTTCCCGGGCGGCACCGTGATTTTCGGGGCTTCCACCATTGGCGCGGGCGCAATTTCCCTCGGCTCCCGAAGAAGGGCGTAAAGTTCGTGGAGCTCTGCTGTTGCGGCGTCATAAGCCGCTTCCGGATCGCCGCGGACGTGAGCATTGACGCAGAGGCGCAAGGTCTGCTTGGCCCGATCGAAGATTAGCAACGAATCGGACAACATGAAGTAAAGCAGGGGAGTTCCCAATTCATCCGTGGCCGCCGCGGGCACCGTGGGTTCAATGCGGGTGACATACTCGTACGCCACAAATCCGACCGCCCCACCCGTAAAGCGGGGCAGCCCCGGAAGGGCGACCGGCCGAAATCCCCGCATTTCCTCCTCAATCAACGTTAGGGGGTCAGCGGGCGTAGCCACGGTTTGGGCAGGCTGGCCAGGCACCCGGATTTCCGTGGTCGATGGACCGCAAATGAACACTTTGCGTGGACGGCAGCCGATGAAACTGTAGCGCGACAGATTCTCGCCCCCGGCCACTGATTCCAAGAGGTACGATGGACCCGCGGCCTTCAGCTTGGCGTAAGCTGAGACAGGCGTTTCAAAATCCGCCATCAAGTCCGAGTAGACGGGAATTAGGTTTCCCTTGGCGGCGAGACTGGTGAAGGTTTCCCTGCTCGGGTGGATGTTCATCGAGGTTTTCGCTAGGCGAAAACCTAAACGTGGTTTTTGCGAAGCAAAAACTACTCCACTGTCACTGAACCGCGCTAAATTTCGCGGTTTGTCGACCTCGCAGCCTCGTTGAGTGGCCCACCGGGTAGGGTAGGTGCGAGGGTGACCATGAAGGGTTTTTGGCGGCCGCCCATTTTCTTCGCGACGTCGAGTCGTCCGGAGGGGTGGACGCACAGCCCTGTCGAATCGTAGCCCCGGCACTCCAGCCGCATTAGGCCCTTGATCAAGATCGATACCGCTTTCCGCTTCCCGCCGCAGCCAACAATTCCACCCCTGTTTTTTGAAGACCGCGATTTTGTTTTGTGTTGGCGAAATTGCCCACGGCCCTAAAGGTCCGGCAAGGCCCTAGCCAAAAACTCGCATCGCAGATTCGTTTATATGACTACGCAAAAAAGAGTGCTCGCAGTGATCATGGGTGGTGGTCGCGGCACACGTTTGCATCCGCTGACGCTGGAGCGCTGCAAGCCGGCGGTGCCGCTCGCGGGCAAGTACCGTCTGGTCGATATTCCGATAAGCAATTGTCTGAACAGCGAAATCAATCGCATGTTTCTGCTGACGCAGTTCCAGACCGCGTCGCTCCATCGCCACGTCACGAACACGTACGCTTTCGATCCATTTGGCGGCGGTTTTGTGGACATCCTGTCGGCTGAACAGACAGAGAAGGGCTCGGATTGGTATCAGGGAACTGCCGACGCTGTTCGGCGCAACCTGATCCACTTCCGCTCCTTTCCCCATGACCTCGTCCTGATCCTTTCGGGCGACCAGCTCTACCGCATGGACTTTAGGATCATCATTGAACAGCACCTCGCCACAAAAGCCGATGTGACAATCGCGACCATACCTGTGCCCGTGTCCAAAATTGCGGGTCTTGGACTCACTCAGGTGCGTGACGATCTCTCGATCGCTCGTTTCGTGGAAAAACCCAAGGATCCCGCGGTCATCCAGAGCCTCACGCTCAGTGAACAGTTGGAGGCACGACTCACCACCGACAGTCAAGAGAAGCGGTGTCTGGCTTCCATGGGCATTTACGTCTTCAACCGTGCCGTGCTGGCCGAGGCGCTGGATAACACGATGACCGACTTTGGTAAAGAGGTGATCCCCTCGCTATTGGGAAACAAGCGACTCTTTGCTCACATTTTCGAAGGATACTGGGAGGACATCGGTACGGTGCGCGCCTTTTTCGACGCAAATCTCGCGCTCGCACAGCCCCTTCCGCCTTTCAATTTTTTCGTGCCCGATGCGATGATCTACACGCAGGACCGTTATCTGCCTGCTTCCAAGATCAACAAATGTTCGATCGACTACGTCGTGCTGGGCGACGGGTCTATTCTGACCGATTCGACGCTGAAGCATTGTGTCATCGGCACCCGCGCGTTTATCGGGGAGGGCTGCGTGTTGGAAGACACCATCGTCATGGGAGCCGATTTCTACGAGACGCCGGCCCAGATTGCGGAGAATACGGCGCAGCGGAGGCCCAACGTCGGTTTGGGCCGGAACTGCCGGGTCAAAGGGGCAATCATCGACAAAAATACGCGGATCGGGGACGGGTGCATTCTTATGGCCGAAGGCAAAGCGGACGGCAGCTATGCCGACGGTCGCGTCATTGTGCGGGATGGGGTCCTTGTTGTCCCCAAAAACGCGGTCCTTACGCCGGGCACGATCGTATGACGCTCGCCCGGGGGATCGTGAATTCCGGTGAGCTAGCCCGTCTGGTTGCGCCGGCCGCGTGACAGCGCAATAAACAGAATTCCGGCGAGAATAAGAAAGACGGAGTAGAACGTCCCGCGGGTCAGGCCGAAGAGGAGCGATGCGTCGGGCTCGCGATACTGTTCTGCGATCATGCGCACCACGGCGTATCCGATCAGGAACTCGCCGCAGAGCCTTCCCGGCCGGGTTTTGATCACATCACTTCGCCAGAAACGCCATTGCATGAAGGCGAACATGACCGCCCCTTCCAGGGCCGCTTCGTAAAGCTGCGAGGGATGGCGGGGGAAGTTTCCGCCGCCGGTCTTTTCAAAAATAACGGCCCAGGGAACGACGGAGACGGTGCCCCAAAGCTCACCGTTCAGGAAATTGGCGATCCGACCCAGTAGTAATCCCACCGGCGCGGCTGATGCGATCAGATCCGCGAGGTGAAAAAAGGCTATTTTTCTTCGGTGAGCAAACCAGCCGAGCGCGATCGCGACACCGATAAACCCCCCGTGACTGGCCATGCCGCCTTCCCAGACGCGAAAAAAGCTCAGTGGATCCTCCACAAGTTGCCACGGGTGGTAAAAAAGAAATGAGCCCAGCCGTCCGCCCAACATGACCCCAGCAACAATGGCCATCATTAAGTCGGGGATGGCCTCAACCGGCAACGGAGAGCGCTGGCGGCGGGTATAACGAATGAAAAGCCAGCCCGCCGCGAGGAAGCCGAGGACGTAAGCGAGCCCGTAGTAGCGGATGCCAAAGTTGCCCCAGTGGGGGCCGAGGAATGGTGTCGGTTGGTGAACCCAGTAGGCGAACGGCATGACGGCCGCCCAAGTCACTCCCTGATGCCATCGGTGGCGATGACAAAGTGGTTCATCCAGCTTTCCGGAGGGAACGGAACCAGCGAGAACGTTCCGGGCGAAAACAACCTTGCGGCATCCTCCCGGCGATTCGCTATGCTAGGCCCATGAGTGAACTGAAACGCACCCCGTTACGCGACTTCCACGCTGCTCATGGGGCAAGGCTGGTCGATTTCGCGGGTTGGGAGATGCCGGTTCAATATCGGAGCATCCTGGAAGAGCACAAAGCGGTGCGTGGGGCGGCCGGAATGTTTGACGTCAGTCATATGGGAGAGGTGGACGTGCGCGGCCCCGACTCGGCGGCTTTTCTCAATTATCTCGTCACAAACGACGTCACGAAACTTTTTCCCGGCCGCGTACTTTACTCTGCGATGTGTTACGCGACGGGTGGGGTGGTGGACGATCTGTTGGTTTACATGCGTGGATTCGACGATTATTTTCTCTGCATCAACGCGGGTAATATTGCCAAAGATGTCGCCTGGATTCAGGAGCACGCGCGGAAATTCGATGTAACCGTCACGGATCGGAGCGCTGAGTACGCGTTGCTTGCCGTTCAAGGGCCGCGAGCGGCGGAAATCGTCCAGTCGCTGACGGGCGCCAAGCTGGGGCTAGTTAAATATTATCATTTCGCCGAAGCGACGATCGCAGGGGTGCACTGCCTGGCCAGCCGCACGGGCTACACCGGGGAGGATGGCTTTGAGCTCTATCACGCGCCGGAGGATGCGGAAAGACTGGCGGAAGCACTCCTCGCTGCGGGAACTCCGCGTGGACTCGAGCTTGCCGGTTTGGGAGCGCGGGATAGTCTGCGGCTCGAAGCCGGCTATCCGCTCTATGGCCATGAGATCACGGCGGATATTTCGCCGCTGACGGCCGGCTTGGGGTGGACCGTAAAGCTGGAGAAGGGAGCAGATTTTATCGGTCGGGACGCATTGCTGGCAGAGAAGAAAAATGGAGCCGACCGCAAGGTGATTTTCTTTCACACGGATGACCGGCGCATCGTGCGTGCGGAGACCGCGGTGTTGGACGCCACGGGCGGAAGCGCAGGTCGCGTGCTGTCGGGCACGCTTTCGCCCTTGCTGAACAAAGCGATCGGCTCCGCCCTGGTGGCCACGAATGCAGCGCCTCCGTTCCACGCAGATGTTCGGGGGGCCTCGATTGATTTGCTTCCGGTTAAATCGCCCTTTGTAGAACTGAAGAAAAACCTGTCCTAAGTGGGAGCGGGCTTGCACGTGAGGCGTTGCGCGGTGAAATCGCACCGGTGCGTCGGTTTACGAATTTTCCACCCCATTAACCATGAGCAACATTCCCGCTGATCTCCGCTACGCCAAATCCCACGAGTGGACGAAGCTGGAAAGCGATGGCACTGTGACAATAGGCATCACGGATTACGCGCAAAACTCCCTCGGAGACATCACGTATGTGCAAGCTCCGAAAGTGGGAGCAAACTTGAAGACGGGGGAAACCTTTGGCGTGGTGGAGTCGGTGAAGGCCGCCAGCGACTTATACGCCCCCATCGCGGGCACGGTCGTCGCGGCAAACCCGGCATTGGACAGCGCACCCGAAACCGTAAATCGCGCTCCGTATGGCGAGGGGTGGATTATGAGGCTGAAACCCAGCGATCCCGCCGCGGTCGCGCAATTGCTGGATGCGAGCGCCTATGAGAAACTCCTCGGCTGAACAGTCTATGCTGGATTTAGCGCGCTAAATCAGGCCCGAGCGCAACGATATGCGTGGCGGTTCGTCTTCATTTTTGCCGCGCTGAAGTGAATTTATCCCCTTACGACTCCTTGGACAGCTATTCCCTATAAAATGCCCAGATTACTCGTGGTAAGATTGTCGCTGATCGTCTCGCTGTTTGCGGCGGGCTGTTCAAAAAACCAGAAAACCTCCGACGCCGGCTCTTCGACCGGAGATTCCGCAACGATGGTGAGCAAGGGCGGCGGGAGTGGGGCCAAGGCGGCGACGGGCAAAAGTGGCGGTGGGGGCGGGAAGAGTGGCGGCGGTCGCGGCTCCGGGGGGCAAACCCAGGCGGTGGAAGC
>JBEENF010000114.1:0-9389 GCA_041192325.1 Verrucomicrobiota bacterium | reverse complement strand
GCGCAGGGCCGGAGTCCGGGTGAGCGCCCCGCCGACCGCGGTCACGGGCTGCGCGACAGAAAGTTTGCGGGCATGACGGCGTGCACGGCTGCCACGATCAATTCTTCGACTTCCGGGGCGAAACGCGTCGGCTGGTCGTAGTAAACCATGGCCCCGGCGCCCTCGTATCCGCCGATGGCGAGAACCCGCCGGGATGGGATGTACGCCGGGGCATCGTTTGAATAGGCATTTACCCACAGCCGGCTGCCCGCGAATTCCTTTTTCAGGCGCAACGAGTAATCGGCGACCACTTCCCCGGGCAGGAACACCATCGCGAGATCGTCTCCGAACGACCAAGCCTGCACGAGATAAGGAAGATGGGTGGGCAGTTTTTCGCCCCTGTCGAGCCGGCCGAGATTTTTGCGTGCGTGGTAAGCGATTCCGGCTTGGGGATTTTTTGCTTTTACCTCCCATTCCGCGCGGGTGGGATGGCGATCGAACGGCAGCATGATCTTTCGCGCGCGGCCAGTGAGGTTGCCGGTGATGGGTTTCAGTTCTGAAGTCAGGAGGCGGTCCACTTCGGCTGCCACCGCCTTGCCGTGCTGCCGGGCGAAATCGAGGCCGGGGCGGGGCTGGGGGTTACACTCTGCGCCGCAGCCAATTGCGATCAAAGCGGTCAGGCCCGGATGATTGGCTTCGATGGATTCTTGCGCACAACCCGGCCAATCGCCGTGCAGTTGATTGATTTCGCCCGGCAGGGTCGTGGCGTGGCAGGCATAGTTGGCCAATACCGCCCTAAGTTTGCCGTCGGGTGACCTGACCGCGAGCAGGGGGAGGTCCTGGTCGGCCACGCCTCCGGGCGTCCGCCGGTTGGCGGCGAACCCCGCTTTGCCGATCGCCCAGGACAGACGGGCGGGCTGCATGGCATCGAGCGCGCGCGTGGCAATCTGAGCGAGCTGGTCGGTGAGTTCGCCAGTGTAACGATCAATGGTCGCCTTTTGCGCCGCAGGAATCTCCTGCATGAAGATATTCTCCAGCACGCCGGTCACGCACGGGCCCGTGTGGGTGTGACTGAAAGCGATGGCGAAACGCTCGCTGGTGACTCCGCGGGGTTGCAAACGCTTCAACACTTCCGCCCGTAGGGTGGCGGGAATCCCGCAATTATCGACCGTAAGAAGCACAAACGGGGCCCCCCCGGCCACCGTCGCGATGGCGAGCCCTTTTGCCCACAAACGTTGCGCCACGCCTTCTGACTCCGTCGTCCTGGAAGCATAGCCCGTCAGTCGAATGGGATAGCCGGGCGTGACGTCGATCCGCGCCACCCCGACCTGATATATTCCCTCCTGCGCCTGCAGTCCACCCAGCCCGGCCATCATGAGGAAAAGGACGGAAAAAGGGAACCGACGAAAGTAGGGTAAGTTCATGGTAGTGAGCGTCACGCTGCAAAAGTCCAGAGGCGCGAGCAAACCCGATATGCGATCCTGCAACCTGCCCGGTCGATATTAGACCTCGACTCGCCGCGTTTCCTGTTTTCCATGCGCCGCGTTAATCAGCGTCCGCAAACTACACCAGTACTACCTATGAAAGCGATCGTGTCTTTGTTAGTCAGAGGAGGCGTCGGCCTTTTCTTTGCCTTGTTCCTACCGCTAGTGGCCCTTGGCCAAGCGGGAAGCGGGGGCACCATTACCGGCCAAGTGAGCAACTCCGCCACCAAATCCTATTTGGAAGGTGCTGTCGTGCAGTTGGTTGGATCAAATAAGTCGGTCATCACCAATCGGGAAGGTCGCTATCAATTGGACAATGTGCCGGCGGGCGCGGCGACGGTTGCGGTGAGCTTCACCGGCCTCGATACGCAGCAGGCCCCCGTCACCGTCAGCGCGGGCCAGCGCGTGCTCCGCGACTTCGAGCTCACCTCCGAGGTTTACAAGCTGGAAAAGTTCACCGTCGCCGGCGAACGCGAAGGCACCGCCAAGGCGGAAACCCTGCAGCGCCAAGCGGCCAACGTGAAGGCGATCGTTTCCTCCGACACTTTTGGTAATGTGGCCGACGGCAACATTGGCGACATGCTCCAGCACATGGCGGGTCTGACGGCCGACTATAACGGCCCCGACGTCCGCCAAGTCAGTATTCGCGGCGTGGGTTCCGCTTTGAATTCAGTCACGATGGACGGCCAGCAGGTCGCCAGCGCGCAGTCCGCCGGCACGGGCCGCCAGTTCGAATTTGAACAAGCCTCCCTCGGTAACATCGAGACGATTGAAGTGACCAAGGCTCCGACGCCCGACATGGACGGCGCGTCCATTGGTGGCAGCGTGAATCTGGTGACCAAGAGCGCGTTCGACCGCTCGGGTGGCCGGTTGATCACTTTCGGCCTCGGCTTCACCAGCCAGCCGGGCTACAACGGCCCGACGAGCAAATGGAAGCAGCCGATCAAGGGCCTCGGGCCGTCGGCGAATTTCAGCTACCAGGAAGTCTTTGGCGAAAAGCGGAATATCGGTATCACGCTGACCGGCTTGGTGCACAGCCAGGCGGCGGGCGGCGGCATCATCAACAATGCGTTTGAGCGCAAAGCCGCGGATGGCCCGGTATTTAACTGGCAGACGGCCCGCATCATCGTGAACGGCGCCACCCGCTCCCGCGCGGCGTTGGGCTTGAAGGTCGACTATCGTCATAGCGACGAGACCACGATCTCCTTCAATACCTCGTACAATTTCTTCCACGAGAACAACGACACCCGCAATCATACCCTGCAAGGCATCGCCTCCTACTCGGCGGCGAATATTACGCTGGCGACGGTCGATGCGCTGGGCAATCGGACCGGTGGGGGCTTCATCGCCCCGGGCTACACCTCCAACTTCACGAAGTTTTTCGCGAATCCCGGCTCCAGCAGCGTGATCACGATGACTTCGAACGACAAATCCGGACGCACCATTCTATTCTCGCCTTCCGTGAAGCACCGCTTCGCCAACGGCCTGAGCGTCGACTATAGCGTGAGCTACTCGCAATCGGCCACGTGGTACGACATCTCGCACAATAACGACAAATATGATTCCCGGCCGAAGGGCACGATCAGCTACCGGATGGCCAACATCGGGTACAGCGTTGATCGTTCAAAGGACAGCATCTGGCCGACGATCGTGCAGACGGAAGGTCTGAGCTTCAACAATCTGGCCAACTACACCTTTGCGCCTGGCGCCGTGCGCGCGCCGGTGACTGACACGCTGCAACTCGCGCAAACGGATCTGCGGGGTTACGACAAGGTGATGAACGCCAAGGTGGACGTGAAGAAGAACTTCGCCTTCACGCTGCCCACCTACGTCAAGACCGGCTTCACGGTGCAGAATCAGAACCGCAAACTGTGGAACGATCCCCGGCGTTATAATTACACCGGGCCGGACGGTATTCTGAATACGTCTGATGACAACGAAGGCATCGGCCAATTTTTGGAAGTTCACCAGGCGACCGACATCGAAAAGCGGTTCCTGTCGGACCGTGGCGGCGTTCCGCCGTGGGTGAATCCTTACGGCGTGGCCCGGCACCAAAAGCTTTATCCCGAAATGTGGAAAGAGGACATCGCCTTCACTTCTGGCAAGCTGACCAGCTTGCTTAAGATGGATGAGACCATTTCTGCCGCCTATGTCATGGGGAACGTTCGCTACAACAAGCTCTCCCTCCTCACCGGTGTCCGTTTCGAAGATACCCGGGACAAGGGCGAAGGTCCGCTCAGCCGCCTGTCCCCCGCCGAAGCCGCGCGTCGCGCCGCCTGGGTTGGACCGGTCACGGATGCGGAACAACGCCGTCGCAATATGGAGCAGTTCGGTGGCCGCTACACCAACACCGGTAAGTACAACTTTTTGCTGCCCGGTGTTCACCTGAAGTATGAGCCGATCGACAATTTGGTGACGCGTTTGAGTTGGTCCACCGGGGTGGGTCGTCCCGCCTTCGGATCGATCATTCCGAACACGACGATCAATGACACGGCGGAAACCGTGACGGTGACCAATCCCAACCTGAAGCCGCAATACGGCAAGAATTGGGATCTCACCGCGGAGTACTACTTCAAGCCGCAAGGCATGATTTCGCTCGGCGCATTCCGGAAGAACATCAGCGATTACATCGCCACGAATAACAGCCAGTTCGTGCAACCGGGTCAGGACAATGGGTTCGATGGACAATACGTTGGTTACCGCATCAACACCTCGATCAACGACGGCTACGCGAAGATCGAAGGCATTGAGGCCAGTTACCAGCAGCAGTTGACCTTCCTCCCGGGCTGGAGCCGTGGTTTTGGTGTTTACGCGAATTACACGAAGCTCCGCACGGAAGGCCAAAACTCCGCGTTCACCACGGGGCCGTCCAGCAGCGCTGGTGGCACCCTGGCGGGCTTCCTCGATACCACGGGTAACATCGGTATTGGTTACCGCGGTTTTGGCATGGATCTGCGTCTGCAGGCCGTCTATCGCGGCAAGTATCTTGTCTCGAACAGCACGGATGCCTCGCTCGTCACCTGGCAGGAGCCGAAGTGGAGCTGGACGTGGAAGTCCCGCTATAACTTCTCGAAGGGCCTGGGCGTTTTCCTCGATTTGGAAAACTTCACCTCCGTTCCCCTCGACCGGCGTTGGGCGGCTTATCCTGACCGGGTAACCAGCTATCGCACCTTCCAGACGAAGATCGTTGGCGGCCTCACCGGCCGCTTCTGATCCGAACGACGATCTCCTCTCAGTTTCAAGGCCCGGCTGCAAAGCCGGGCCTTTTTTTTCACGCGTGGGACGAGTGCCTCCGGATGTTGCCGAGAGTGGGACGCAAATCTCTCCTTGTCGGCAAACCCCTTCGCCCCTGCGGCCAGCGGCGAGATAATCCTCGAGTCGGCGTAACCAGGGATAGAGCCGGTTAGCGACGGTGGCTTTGAGCAAGCCGCCGAAGCGTTCAACCGGATTGAGCTCGGGGCAGCAGGGCGGCAGTGGCAACAGCCGCAAATTGGCCGGCAAACGGACATCGTCCTCGGGCAAATGGAAGCCGGCTTGATCCTGAATAACGATGTGCAGCGCGGACGGCTCGGAGTCGGCGATCTGCTGGAGGAAGATCGCGTGGATGTCCCGGTCGATGGCCGGGGTAAACAAAAGTTCGCTCGCGTGGGCCCCGTCGACTTCCAACGCCTCGTGCAAATAGCCCCACTTGTATTCGTCGCGTATGGCGCATCCACCCGCAGCCGCGTCGGCCGCAGACCGGCGGATCACCGGCAACAGCCCGTAACGATGTTCGTCGAGCACCCACAGCCGCACCGATTGCGCCCGCGCCGGACCCACAGCCTCGCTCAGCCGCGCCGGCAGCTCCACCTTGAATTTGGCCGCTCTGGCCGGATCCTTTTTCGCGTGCGATTTACGCGGGACTTTTTGTTTTCCGCCCAGTCGGCGCAAAACCTTGAGGGCACCGCTGACGCTTAGCGTGCGGCGGGTGAGCTTTTTGATCCACGCCTCTGCGTCCTGCACCCGCCGATACTGGCCCGCCTCCAATCGCGCGATAAATTCCTCGGCCACCCCCCACGCACCGCCGGGGTCCGCGCGCCGGCCCCACTCCCGCGTGAGCAACTCGGCACCCCTTCGCGCGCCACCGCATCTCGATAGTTGAAGACGCTCTTGCGGCTCACTCCGGCAACTTTCGCGATCTGCCCAGTCGTCGTGTTCATGCTGCGCAATCAAACGCACCACCAGCAGTCGACGCCGGGCCCAATCCTCCTGCGGCCGCGCCCCCGCCGCTTCAATTTCCTTCACCCCTTCTGTTCCGAGCGGCGGTAATTTGCGGGCAATCCCGCTTTTCTTGCCTGCTTTCCGCCGGCTTAAAAGCTGCAGGAGTCTGGTATAAAGCCGCTCTCCGCGGTTGGGCGTGCGGCGGGCACTCGCCTCCGGGCAAAAAAAAACCGCCGCACCCCGAAGGATGCGACGGTGGAAGAAAGCGGCGGAATCAGAGCCGGCCGGAGATGCCAAACACGACCTTCGGGTGGAACGTCCGCCAGTAGCTCGGACGGTCCGCGTAGGCGGCGTAACGATTGTCGAGCAGCGTCGCAGTGAAGTTCTCGAGGTCGACGAACGCGCTCAGTTTCGGGGAGAAGGCGTAGCGGGACTTCCAGGTCCAGGAGGTCTTCGGCTTCTGCCAGGTGACGAGCGCTGGCGTGGTCGAGTTAGAGATCAGGTACTCACCGCGATAAACCGCCTGCAGCCGCAGGTCGAAGCCGTAGCCGCGGAAGCTCACGCCCACGTTGCCGGTGAGGTCAAGGAATCCGGCGAGCGTTCCGCCAGCGCTGCTGCCGGGCCCGGTGACGAACGCTGAGTTTTGTCCCTTGGTCCAGAGCTTGGTCGCGTTCATGTAGACGCCGAGACCGCGGGCCCAGCCGGGGAGGAAGGCCAGTTGCTGCTGGTAGTTGAACTCGAGGCCTCGGATCTGCGCGTAGCCGCTGTTGATCGAGGTGTTGATCCGGTACCCGGCATACTGGCCGTCGTAACCGTTGTTCTGGCCGGTGCCGACGAACTGGCTGCTGTCGCTCTGGATGTAATCTTCGATCTTCTTGTGAAAGGCGCCGAACGAAACCATGCCCTGAGGATTGAAGTAATACTCACCGCTGAAGTCCCAGTTGCGGGCGTACTGCGGCTTGAGGTTCGGATTGGTGACGGTGATCGACTGGCCCGCGTCATTGACCGAAAGATTCGGGATGATGTTGCCAAAGGGCGGACGGCCGACGCCCGTGGACCAGCTGAGGCGGGTCACGAAGCCTTGGCTCGGCTGATACTTGAGGTGTACGCCAGGGAGGAAGAAGCGGTACTGGCCGTCCGCCGTGGTGCGTCCGCTGTACTGCGCGACATTGCGGCGGATCTGCTCGGCATCATTGATCGGTCCGACCCAGGCAGCGCGACGGGCCGTCTCCTGAGGCGAAATGAAGTTCAAAGGACCTTCGCCCTGCACGCGGGTGTCTTCCATCCGCACGCCGGTGAGGATGGAGATCTCACGGGTGACGCGCGTGTTCGCCATCAAGTAGGCGGCGATGATATTCTCCTCAATCTGCTGGTCCGACGTCAGGCGCTGGCGCGACTGAAGTTCGACATCTTGTTTCCAAAGGCCCGGATTGTCCCGCCGATGGGCGGCGACCTTGTAGGCATCGACCCACGGCGGAACCCCGCCGCGGTTGAGATAGTACTTCTCTTCGTCGTCCGTGTAGGCTTTGGGGAACGCATTGAACTGCTGGAGGCCGACATTGTCGTCCGCCGTGTTCAGGATGCCGTCCGGTCCGGTGTAGAAGTAACGGTACGGGTTATTCCAGAGTTTGCGGGTCTGCCGTTTGCCGATGAAGCCCGTCTTGTAATACGTCGGCATCGACAGACTCAGTTCCTTCTTTAGATCGAAGTTGACGTTATACACGCGATCGTAGCCGCGGTTGTCGGTCTGGTCGAGGCGCAGACGGCTGTAGTTGCTGAAGTTCTGCCAATCGGGACCCTGGGTCTGCCGGACCGTGGGAATCAAGGGGTCCGCCGACCGGTCGATCACGAAGCCTAGGTTCGGGATTTCGAGGAACACATTGCCGGTGGGACGGGCCTTGTACTTTTCCTGCTCGTGAATCACGTCGTAGTAAGTGGCCGAGTCGGAGTATGAAAATCCATAGTCGATCAGCATCCCGGGGAACCGATGGCGCACGCTGGGGGCGAACACGTAGGTGCGGCCGGACTTGTCGTTGGACGACACGTTGAGGTTCGCGGTGCCACCCAGGTTGGTCCAGCGGGAGGTGTAATAGGCGACGTCGCGCGTGCCGGTGCCGGGCGTGACGGGTTCGACGTTGTTGGCGAAGATCTGCGTGAGCAAATTCGTGTAACCCGGCTTCACGAAACCGCCGCCCGTGCGGTTGCCGGCGGCATCCACGGTGGCGATGAGGTTCGGGAGCGCGGCGTTGGTGGTGACCGCCGAATTTAGCACATGATACCGGGTGTCATTGTTCTCGTGGAAGAAATTGTAGACCGTGTTGACCGAGATCGCGGTCTGCTCGCTCCACTTGTACACGACCTTGGCGCCCGTCGCGATGCGCGACCGCGTGGCGCCGTTGACGATGTAGCGGGAGATGCTGTTCGCGAACGCCGGACCTTCGTCATTGCGACGCTCGTAGGTGCTGGCGATCAGTCCGCCACCCGCGGGCTGGCTGTGCACGGTGCCCGTGAGGCTGATACCGATGTTGCGCTTCGCGCCGATGACGTCGGAGTAAAAGAAGTTCATCGAGGGGCCGAAGCCCTTGAACGGCTGCTTCCACTTCGCTTCGACGGGCCCGGCGTAGGACGGCTGGGTGGCCAGGCCGAGGCTGTAGGTGAAGACGCGACCCTGCTTGCTGTCGAAGGGGCTCTTCGTGACGAGATTGACGGTGCCGCCAATGGAGGCGCCGTCCATGTCGGGCGTCGGAGCCTTGGTGACTTCGATCGACTCGATGTTGCCCAGCGAGGCGGTCTCGAACTCGAACTGGCGGCCGGTGCCGGCGGACTGGGCGCTCGCGACCTGCGCGCCGTCCATCGTGACCGAGCTAAGGGCTGAACCGACGCCGCGGATGCTGATCTGACGGACGTCGGGGCCGTTATAGTCGGCGGTGATCCCGACCACGTGCTGGAGCATGTCGCCGATGTTGCCGTCGGCGATGTTGCCGAAGGTATCGGAGGAAACGACGTTCTTCACGTTCGGCGCGAGGCGCTGCAGGGTTTCGGCCCGGGCCGTGCCCTCGCGCTCACCGGCGACGGTGAATTTCTCCATTTTGTAGATATCGGAGGTCAGTTCGATGTCCTGGGTCACCCGGCCGCCCGCCGTAACCGTAACGGGAATACGCTTGGCATCGAGACCCGTGAAACTCACCAGCAACGTGGCCGGCCCCGGCGCCACGCCGGAAAGTTGAAAGCGACCTTCGCGGTCGGTCGTGGCCGAAACCGCCGTGCCGGCAACTTCGACGATTGCGCCCTCCAGGTATGCGCGGGTCGCCGCGTTGCTGACCTGGCCGCTCACGGAGCCGGTGGTCTGCGCGACGGAAAGCAGGGGAAACAGGAGCAGGAGGGAGAACAGGCGGCGAAGGCCCCTGGATGGTTTGTCTCGGTGGTTCATGGTTGGTTTGGGGGAGTTCCGAAGCGGAAAAAACTCGGGGAACCCTGCGGCGCTGGCGGCGGGGTAACCGATTTTGTCATTTTTGATAGCGCAGGGTGGGGGCGAGGTCAAGGCGTCTCAAGGCTCGGCTGCAAAGCCAGGCCTTTTTGTTATTACCTGGTGCCCGCGGGCTTGGCCCAGATCGCGCGGACGGAAGTCGCCTCGCCGTCTTGGAATCACCGGAGCAAAGGGAGGGAAGGCAAGGTGGGGCCGTTGTGGTAGGTGAATCCCTACTGGTCGAAAACCACCTTCCCGGC